>JAFLJW010000013.1 GCA_022712815.1 Pseudodesulfovibrio sp.
CAGCTTGGAAGGCTGATGCTCTACCAATTGAGCTATTCCCGCTCACTCTCTGTAGTCCATACAGCAGTTCTGGACATGCCTCCTACAGCGTGATTCGAAAAAAATCTGGTGGTGGGGGGAGGATTTGAACCTCCGAAGGCGTACGCCGACAGATTTACAGTCTGTTCCCTTTGGCCACTCGGGAACCCCACCTGATGCTTTTTGGAGCTGGCGATGGGACTTGAACCCGCAACATCCTGATTACAAATCAGGTGCTCTACCAATTGAGCTACGCCAGCTCGTTGGGAACGAAGTCTATACTCACCAATATTTCAAAAAGCAAGAGTTTTAACGACTTTGTTTGCATCGCGTGATGCGCCGCTTCCGCTCCAAGACGGGCAGGTTTAGATTTTAATTCGCTCTTTTGTCAACCCTGTTCCCCTATTTATTTTCACTTTCCCCCAAAAGATTTCAAATCTGACCACAAACAGGCCTATCCACCTGAAAATACAACCTCGACAGCCAAACGTATCGACAATTCTCAAACACCTTATCCTTATATATATAAGTACGCCATGTTTTGACTTAACGGCAAACAGCCATTACATGCTTCTCACAATGAGCACATTCACCATTACCCCGGATTCTCCATGGCTGGCCCCGCTGGCCGGATACTCCGATCTCCCCTTTCGCGTCCTGGTCAAACAATACGGTTGCGCCGTTGGCTGTTCCGAAATGGTCAACGTCAAGGGACTGGCCTTCAAAAACTCCAGCACCAACCGACTTCTGGCCACCTGTCCGGACGATGATCCCATGGTTCTCCAGCTATTCGGGGCCGAAGCGCAATTCTTCGAGCCGGTCATGGAAAAGCTGGTCAGTCTGGGCTACCGCAATTTCGATCTCAATGCGGGCTGCCCGGTACGCAAGGTCCTCAAATCAGGCAGCGGCGTGAAGCTCATGGAAGATCTGGACAAGCTGGTTAATATCGCCTCCATCATGGTCACAAGGGCCGCACAGCACCCGGACGGAGGACGCGTAGGCGTCAAGTTTCGACTGGGCTTCAACAAGGGGGAGAACGTCTACATCGATCTGGCCAGACGACTGGAGGATATCGGCGTGGACTGGATATCCATGCACCCGCGCTATGGCAAGCAGATGTTCGCAGGCAAGGCGGACTGGAGAAAACTCGCCCTGCTCAAACAAGCCGTGTCCATCCCCGTGATCGGTTCCGGCGATTTGTTCACTGCCGAGGCCGGGGTGCGCTGTATTGAGGAAACCGGCATTGATGCCATCATGTTCGCACGCGGCGCATTATACGACCCCTCGATCTTCGCCCGCTACATCGCCCTGCGAAAAGGTGAAGAGATGCCGGTGCGGGACGGGAAATTTCTCGCAAAAATCGTTCGGGAACATATAAGACTTACCAAAGAATATGAAGGAGATGGACGATCTTTCAGGAAAATTCGCTCCATCATCCCCCGCTATGCCAAGGGGCTCAAGGGAATTCGCGCCCTGCGTGGCTCTCTTCTTGAATGCAAAAACTGGGAAGCCCTGGAAAAAGCGGCCACCATCATCTCAGACCTCAGGCCAGCGGATAATCTTTCAGATGAAACGGATGTTGACGAAATTTGCCAATAGCGTTTACAAGAGAGTGTAATTGGCCTGAATAATTTCGCACTTTTGAAAAGGAAGCGGTGCATAGATGACCACCGAGACGAGTGATATTCTCCTTGAAGCGGGAACCAACGAGCTGGAAATCGTCGAGTTCTACCTTGAAGAAGAGCCCAATGAAGAGGCTAAAAAAGAGCTGAATCAGACAAAAGAAGAAAACGAAGAAAAAGAGCTCAAAAAAAGCCGCAAGGGATACTACGGCATCAACGTTGCCAAGGTTCTTGAGATTATTCGCATGCCCGACATCACAGAGATGCCTGAGGTCTCCCACAAATCCGTTATGGGGGCCTTCAACCTCCGGTCCAGAATCATCCCCCTGCTCGACCTCTCCATGTGGCTAAAGAAAAAACGCGTGGAAAACGAGCCACCCAAAGTCATTGTCACGGAATTCAATCAGGTCACGTCCGCCTTCATGGTCTCCGGCGTCACCCGTATCCATCGCATCAGTTGGGAAGATGTCGAAGCCCCCAACAAATACATGTCCGCCCTGTCCGGTGACTCCATTACCGGTGTGGTCAAATTTGAAAACCGCATGGTATTCATCCTCGATCTGGAACGTATCGTCTCTGAACTCAATCCGAGCATGCGCCTCAAGTTCGACGACAACGTGGAATTCGACGGACAGACCGGCTACAAGGCCCTGATCGCAGATGACTCCGCGCTCATCCGCGAAATGATCCGTGACATGCTCAACCAGGCTGGATTTAGGGTGGAAACGACCAACAACGGCAAGGAATGCTGGGACAGGCTGGAAGAGATCAAACGCATGGCAGCCTTGGATAAACAACCCATCACCGACTATCTGGAAGTCATTGTCTCGGATATTGAAATGCCCATGATGGATGGACATCACCTGACCAAAAAAATCAAGGAAGACCCGATACTCAAAGATATCCCGGTCATCCTCTTCTCTTCCCTGATCACCGAAAAACTCCGCCACCGCGGCGAAATCGTAGGAGCTGACGATCAAATCTCCAAACCGGAAATCACCCATCTGGCACAACGCGCATCCACCCTCATCGAAGAGCGAAAAATCGCACTGAAAATTGCGAAAAAACAAGACCCCACTCCTTAAAATAAAAAAAGGCCGCCGGTGAACTGGGGGCCTTTTTAATTCCTTTACGCAACTCCATCACCCGACACGCTTTTCCCGGCTTTCTCCCGCAAGACAAGTCCTGCCAGCAATGCCGCTCCGTTGCGAATAAGTCGTTCCGGCTTGCCACTATCGCGCAACGCTTTAGCCCCTTCGGGGGATCTAAAATCTGCCCCCTGGCACAGTTCGCCGCACAAAGTAGAACCGTTTTCTTTGGCAAAAGCCTCTGCAAATTCTGACGCCAACGATAAAATCCATGCTTTTTTCCTGTTATCATCTGCCATCTGCGGACCAAATTCCGCTCCAATGACAAGCATCCCCGCCGCAACCACACCACACGTCTCTCCACGAAGCCCCATGCCACCGGCAAAACCACTCGCCATCCCCCGAAGCAAGCCCGCATCGCGTCCCAACCATTGACCAAACGCACTTGCCAAGGCCTCGGAACATGACTGCCCGTTGAGTCCGTTATTCACCGCATCCTCAACGACAAGCCTTATATCCATGCACTGCTTCATTCTTTCTCCTCTGCTATTTGTTTGCCCAGGCAAATACACAGACACAATTCCCCGCACCTGCTATCCGACAAGATTCCCCATAACAATCCGCAAACTTCTTACAAGATCGGTCACATCACGCTGGTCCAATCCCTCGAAAAAATCAGCTTTGGCCTCTGTCAAGTCCGGGTAGACATCCTTAATCAAAGCAGTGCCTTCTACCGTCACTGAGATCAAATGGCTTCGCTTGTCTTCAGGATTCTGCGTGCGCGCGGCGTACCCCATTCGGACCAACCCATTGACCAACCGCGTGACATTGGGATGATCGCTCAAGGCAATGTCAACCAAATCACTCATGGCTGGCTCGCCTTTTTCCGCTATCTGCAACAACAGACCCCATTGTTCAGGACTCAGACCGATATTTCGGTCCCTGAAATACTGTGCCGCACGAAACCGCAGCAGCCGACCGACCCGATAGATTAAAAATCCTGCACTCTCTTCAAGATTGTACTGCACTCTTTCACCTCACAATTTACTTGCCTAGGCAAACATATGAACAAAGTTTTGTCAATCCAAAGCGCATCAACGCAAAAAAGCCCTGCACAATCATGCGCAGGGCTTTTGATTCTCTCCAGATCGCGCTCTAGCAGATTCGCGGCAACTGCTCCCCTTCGAGCATTCCCAAAAGCCGTTTGCCGCCGAGTTGGGTGACGAGTACGACCTTGCCGGGGTTGGTATCGGTCATGGTGCCGATACGGCAGGCATCCTTGCCCAGTGGGTCCGTTTTCATGATCTCAAGGGCTTTTTCCGCATGTTCCTCGGGCAGGACGCACAGGAACTTGCCTTCGTTGGCAAGGTACAACGGATCAAGACCGAGAATGGAACAGCCGCCTTTCACTTCGGCCTTGACGGGCAGATCGTTTTCGACCAGCTCGCAGCAGACCTTGGAACTATAAGTGATTTCGTTCAATGTCGTTGCCAGACCGCCACGGGTGGGGTCGCGCAGGACATGCACCTCAGGCAATTCCTGAACCAACCTGACCAGCAGGTGATTCAGAGCCGCGCTGTCACTCTCCACTTTGGCCTCGAATTCCAACCCCTCACGGGTGCCGAGAATGGTCAGGCCGTGGTCACCGATGGTGCCGGAAAGCAGCACCGCATCGCCGGGTCTGGCAGCGGCTCCGCAGGGAGCCGGGTCCACGATGATATCACCGACACCGGTGGTATTGATGAATATCTTGTCCACCATTCCCTTGGGAACGACTTTGGTATCGCCGGAAACAACAGTCACACCCGCTGTCCTGACGGCCTCGCCCATGGCGGCCACGATCTTTTCCAGATCATCCATGGGCAAACCTTCCTCAAGGATATAGGCACAGGTGATGTGGCGCGGAATGGCACCCATCATCGCAACATCGTTGACCGTGCCATGTACGGCCAGAGAACCGATGTTTCCGCCGGGGAAAAAGATGGGGTCCACGGTAAAGGTATCCGTGCTCATGGCGATACGCCCGGACATGTCGAGTTCCGCCGCATCATTGAGACGGTTCAATTCATCATTCCCCAGATACTTGAGGAACAGATCGGAAATCAGGCGCTGGGAAGCGCGGCCACCACTGCCGTAATCGAGAAGAACTTTATCGCTCATTGCTAATCCAATTTGTATTTGTAGTACGCCGCACAACTGCCCTCGGTGGAAACCATGCACGGTCCGACCGGGTTGGCCGGGGTGCAGGATTTCTTGAACAGCGGACATTCGTCAGGCTGCTTGATTCCCTTGAGGATATCGCCACATTTGCAACCGGGCAACATTTCCCCTTCCTCGATGGTGATGCCGAACTCCTTCTTGGCATCGAACAACTCCCACTCCTGACGAATTTCAAGGCCGGAGCCGGGGATATTGCCGATACCGCGCCACAGGGCATCGGTCGTCTCAAAGACTTCATACATGATTCCCAGAGCCTTGGTATTACCCGCATCGTTGACGATACGCTTGTAATTGTTGACCACATGGGCCTCGCCCTTGTTACGCCAATCAACCATCTGCATAAGCGACTGGAGGATATCCAGTGGCTCAAAGCCGGTGACGATGGCGGACTTGCCAAATTTCTCGGCAATAAAATTGTACGGCTCCAGACCGATGATGGCGGAGACGTGTCCGGGCAGGATAAAGCCGTCGATATTGGAATGAACATCCATCAGCAACGCCTCAAGGGCGGTCGGCACGGTCTTGTGAAAACAGAGGACGCGAAGGTTGGTGATGTCCTGATCTCGAGCCATTTTCATGGTCGCGGCAATGGTCGGGGCCGTGGTCTCGAACCCGACGCCGATGAAGACGACCAGCTCGTTCGGATTTTCCCTTGCCAGCTTCAGGGTATCAAAGGGCGAATAGACGACCTTGACCCGGGCACCGTCGGCCTGAGCCTTCTTCAGGTTGCGCCCCTTGCTGCCGGGTACGCGCATCAGATCACCAAAAGTGGCCATGATGATATTGTCCTTGACGGCCAAATCCAGGAAGGCATTGACCTCGGAATCATGGGTGACACAGACCGGACAGCCCGGTCCGCTCAGGTGAACGATATGCTTGGGCAGGAGCGAGCGCAGGCCGCTCTGAAAAATAGCCACAGTATGAGTACCGCAGACTTCCATGAAACGTAGATCAGATGTCAACTCGGACTCCATCTTGTCCAGTATCTTCCGACACAGTTTCGGATCGCGGAATTCTTCCAGTAATTCAAAGCTCAAAGTATCTTCCTCACGTTGAATTGAACATCACCTCTTCTCAAGCCAGCCCTCTCCATATACCGATTAAACCCGGTGAGCAAACAAAATCCCGGACAATCTGCTTGATCGAAAAATCAATCCCCTGTCTTTCTTGATGCGTAACCGGAAAGCCGGACTCAATCACTTTTTTCTGACAAGAGATAATTATTTTTTATGATTTAATTTAATATGTTAGAACATACCATCAACATCTTTTTTGAACATATGTTCACTATTCTCTTGACACCTGTGCTTATGAGCATATCTTCATATGAACAACGACTCATAGATTTTAGGAGCATGATTTGGGACGCAGAAAAAAGAAACGGTTTGTCAGAAACATACCAAAAGCAGTGCTTTTCAAGCCTCAGGGTGTCCCCATGCGGGAGCTGGAGAGACAAGTGATCTCCATCGAAGGATTTGAAGCCCTGAGACTTGTGGACTGCGAAGGTATGCAACAGCAAGAGGCCTCGGACCTGATGGGCGTTTCCCGCCCAACTCTCAGCAGAGTGCTGTCCGAAGCCAGAAAAGCCGTGGCCACGGCCCTGTCAAAGGGCTGGGCGATCCAGATCGAGGGAGGCGAATACCATTGCCTTTCGGAACCATGCCCCAAGAAATACTCTGAGTCGGAAACAACCATAACAACCGGAGGTAACACTATGCCCGGTTTTAACGGAACAGGTCAACGCGGAAGCGGAACAGGTCGTGGGCAACGCAGGCAAGGCTGCGGTCAGGGCGGCGGTCAGGGGCAGGGCAGAGGCCTTGGTCAGGGCGGCGGTCAGGGAAGCGGCATTGGTCGCGGTCTGGGCCGGGGCATGGCTGCCGGTCAAGGCGGCGGTCAAGCCAACCTGCGTCAACCCCAGAGCGGCAGTACCGTAACAAAATCCACTCTCCCTAAAACAAAAGGATCAACAGTGACAAAAGTAGCAGTATCAAGCGAAGGCCCGACCCTGGACCACCGTGTGGACCCTCGCTTTGGCAGAGCCGCAGGCTTTGTGGTCGTGGACGTGACAACCATGGAATTTAAATATGTGGACAACGGATCATCTCAGGCCATGGCGCAGGGAGCCGGGATTCAGGCGGCTGAAACAGCAGCCAATGCCGGAGCGCAAGTCGTCCTGACCGGCTCTGTCGGTCCCAAGGCGTTCAACGCCCTCTCGGCTGCGGGAATAAACGTCGGTCAGAATGTCGGCGGCATGACCGTCCGCGAGGCCGTGGAGAAATTCAAGAATGGAGAAGTCGAAATGGCGGACGCGCCCAACTCCCAGGGGAGAAGCGGAAAGTGATTTACGCCATTGCAAGCGGCAAAGGTGGGACCGGCAAAACCACCTTGGCCGCTTCGCTCATTACCTTATGGGATGGCCCGGTCACCGCAGTGGACCTTGATGTCGAGGAACCAAACCTCCATCTTTTCCTCAATCCGCAGGAACTCAGCTCACAAAAGGCATTCGTCGAAGTGCCGGAGGTGGACGAGGCCAAATGCACCCTGTGCCGCGCCTGTTCCGAGCTTTGCCAGTTCAAGGCGATCTCCGTCATGGGCGACCTGCTCCTGACATTCCCGGAGATGTGCCACGGCTGCGGAGGCTGCTTTGCCGTGTGTCCTGAAGATGCCCTTTTCCCAAGCAAACGGGAACTGGGCGAGGTCATAAGCGGTAAAGTCGGAGATATCGACTTCATCATGGGTTGCCTGCGGATAGGCGAAGCCATGAGCCCACCGCTCATGACTCAGGTCAAGAAAATCCTGAATCAAAACACTGGTGGAGACGTGATAATCGACGCTCCTCCCGGCGTGAGCTGCCCTGCCATCAGCGCGGTCATCGACTCGGACTGCATCGTGCTCGTGACCGAGCCGACCCCCTTTGGATTCCATGATTTCAAGCTCGCCTGGGAAGCCTTCGCACCCCTTGGCAAACCCATGGGAGCAGTCATCAACCGGGCTGGTATCGGCGACGATTCCGTACAGCTCTTCTGCCGCAAAAACGGTATCCCCATCTGGGCCGAAATCCCCTATGACCGCGCAATAGCCGAGGCATATTCGCGGGGAGAGGTCGTGGTTCAGACAGTAAAATCTCTTCGTGAGACATTCGCGCGCTTGCAACAAAGAATGAAGGACGCGGCCAATGCTGCAAATCAGGAGACTGGCCGGGCCATGAGTACGGAGGTGCACCATGCATGAAATCGTCATCATAAGCGGCAAGGGAGGCGCGGGAAAAACATCCATCGCCGGCGCATTTGCGCAACTGGCGGAGAATGCCATCCTGTGCGACCTCGATGTCGATGCCCCGGACCTGCACCTGCTCCTGGCTCCAAAGAATCTACTTCAAACCGAATTTAGGTCAGGCAATGAGGCCATTATCGACCTCAACCGATGCGACCGCTGCGGCCTGTGCGCTTCGGTGTGTAAATTCGATGCCATCGAACTCACCCAGCGCGGATTTCAGGTTGCCCCGATTCGTTGTGAAGGGTGCAAGGTCTGTGTCGAGCTCTGCCCGGCAGATGCCATTGATTTCCCTGAAAGGCATTGTGGCAGTTGGTATATCTCGACTACCCGGTTCGGCACCATGGTCCATGCTCAACTCTTTCCCGGCCAGGAAAACTCCGGGCGACTGGTCACGCTGCTCAAACAAAAAGCTAGAGAAATCGCGGAGCACGATGGATACGAACTCATGCTTTGTGACGGCGCACCAGGTATCGGTTGTCCGGTCATCAGCTCCATGGCCGGTACAGACCTCGCCGTGGTCGTCACCGAACCGACCCCATCGGGACGGCACGATCTGGAACGGGTCGCCAAGCTCTGCGATCAATTCAAGACCAAGGTGGTCGTGATCATAAACAAATGCGACCTCAATTCTGATCAGGCCGCACAAATAGAGGAGTTTTGCAAGGCGAACGGATATCCTGTGATCTGCCATTTCCCGCACGATCACGCCGTGACAAAAGCCATGGTCAAGGGACAGGTCATTACGGAATATGACAGCGGACCAGCCAGTCAGTTGCTGGAAGCCGCCTGGAAAAACATGCTCAACATCTTACATGCAAACTAGGACGTGTAGACAATTGGATGCCCCACAAGTTTGAGCAAGGATTTCAAGGGACAAAGCGGAAAAAATGAATCGCAGGCGTAACTATAGATGCGTCAAGAGTCATTTTCCTCTGATAACGCAGTCCTTTGTAGTCCTTGCCAAACGAACAGATAGATGATTGTCCACACGCCCTCAACCTTAAGGAGATTTATATGAATACTCTCGTCGCTATACCGTCCGCCCTTCCCGGCGGTCTGGATGCAACGGTGGATGCCCATTTCGGACACTGCGCGATCTACACATTGGTGGAAATCGAAGAAGACCAGATCAAAGATGTCAGAACATTGGCCCCTGTGGCGCATGAGTCCGGAGGCTGCATGGCCCCGGTCAACCATCTGGCATCAAACAATGTCAAGGCTCTCATTTCAGGTGGCATGGGTTTTCGCCCTCTGGTCGGATTCAACGAAGTCGGCATTGACGTCTTCCACGGCAACGGAGCACCAACTGTAGGTTCGGCGGTCAAGGCATTCATGAAAGACAGTCTGCCCAAGTTCTCCCCGGAACATACCTGCGGAGGCGGAACCGACCACGGTGACGGAGATTGCGGCAACCACAACTAAAATATGTGAATCCGTGAACTGAAAAGTGAACGAATGTCCGGCCACCAATATTCTGGGGCTGGACATTCGTTTCGTTTGGAAGCGTAAAAATCAGCCAGAAGCCACGCTGAACAGGAATCATCCGCAGGAATTGATTCTGCATCCGCACTTTATTTTTCCACCGCAGACTGGTAGGAAGAATCGAATCGGACGCAATCGGGCATCCGGTCAAGCAAGGCCCCTCTCAAGCCGCCCGGACATGAGCACGAACGACACATCAGACATCGCAGCCGAGCAGTATATCTCTCCGCTCCCGCCGCCTCCCTTAGTGGCCTTTGATCCGAGCCTCAGAGTCCCGGACGATGAGCAGTGCGCCGAGTACTGGACACGATTTTCCATGCTTGAGAACGTGGCCGAGCACAGCCAGAAGGTAGCGATGATCGCCACCTTCCTTGCCGCACGAGCCAGAAAAATGGGCCTGAATGTCGATGTGCCGACCGTCCGCGCCTCGGCCCTGCTGCACGATATTGCCAAGACCTACTGCATCCGTCACGGCGGCAATCACAGTCAGCTCGGCGGTGCCTGGGCCATGGAACTGACGGGCAACCCGGTCATATCATCAGGGGTAACCCATCACGTACACTGGCCCTTTGAGCTTGATCTCACCAAATATTTCACCCCCCTGGCCGTGATCTACGCGGACAAACGCGTCAATCACACCGAGCTGGTATCGATCAGACAGAGATTTGAGGATCTGGTCATACGATACGGCATACCGCTGGGTCTCAGGGACAAGATCAAGGCCACGGAAGATCAGGCACTGGCACTGGAAAAACTGTTATGCGACACACTTGAGGTAGACCTGAATGAATGTGATTTTGATAGCGGGCGGCTGGTCTGACGAACGGGAAGTGTCCCTTTCAGGAGCCAAAAAAATCCACTCTGCCCTCATTGAACTGGGGCATGATGTCACCCTTTTCGACCCGGCCCTTGATTTCAGGAACCTGCTCACAGTTGCCAAAAACGCGGACTTCGCGTTCATCAACCTGCATGGCACACCGGGTGAGGACGGACTGATTCAGGCCGTGCTCGAAAAAGGAGATTGCCCGTATCAGGGCGCAGGCCCCGCAGCCTCTTATCTGACCCTGAACAAAGCCGCCTCCAAACAAGTCTTTACGGACAAGGGCATCAACACCCCGGACTGGCAATTCGTCACGTGCATACAAGGCGTAAACACGCCGCTTGAACTCGATCTGCCAGTTTTCGTCAAGCCCAACAAGGGCGGCTCCAGCCTCGGCATGAGTCTGGTCAAAAAAGCGGAAGACCTTCCGGCTGCACTGGAAAAAGTCTTCGCCATGTGCCAGTCCGCATTGATCGAGACATTCATTCCCGGCGTCGAGCTGACCTGTGCCATTTTGGGCGAAAAGCCATTGCCCCTGATCATGATCACCCCAAAGAGCGATGCCGAATTCTTCGATTACGAAAACAAGTATGCGGCCGATGGGGCAGAGGAAATCTGCCCGGCCCCGGTGGACGACTCCATCACCCGGTCCATACAGGAGCAGACTCTAACCGCTCACAAGGCACTCGGCCTGACCGGCTACAGCCGGGGCGATTTCATCATGGCCCAGGACGGCACCATCTACCTGCTTGAGGTCAATACCCTGCCCGGCATGACACCCACTAGTCTGCTGCCGCGTGCCGCGAAACACATTGGCCTTTCCTTTGCCGATCTCATTGAAGAACTGATCCGCCTCGGCATTGAAGCGAGGGGCAACTAGCATGGGCCAAAAGAGCATCAGCGCGGCCCTGACTATCTATAATCTCGGCTGGAAAGCCGCTCTCCCGCTGCTCAGACTCAACCACCGCCTGAAAGATGGATGGGACCAGCGAACCCTGATCGGCGGCCTGCCCGCCCCGGCGCACCTCTGGATACAGGCGGCCAGCGGCGGCGAGGCATATCTGGCATGGGAAGTCCTCAAGACGCTCAAATCCCCTTTGAAGGAAACCCTGCGCGTACTGGTCACCACCAATACATTACAGGGGTACGAAACCCTCACCCGCGCCGCAGACGACATCAACAACCGCACATCCGGCCTGGCTGTCCAGCCATGGTATTTCCCCTTTGATTCGCCGGACATCATGAACCGGATGATGGCCCATGTGCAGCCCACTGCGGCCCTGATTCTGGAAACCGAAATCTGGCCGGGGTTCCTGAACGCCTGCAAACAGCATGGCGTCAAAGTCCTGCTCGCCAATGGCCGGATGACCACCAAGAGTCTGGGCGGCTATCTGGCCTGGCCCGGCCTGTTCCGCCATCTTGGACCAAACCGCATCATGGCCGTGTCCGAAACCGACGGCAGACGCTTTGGCACCCTGTTCGGG
>JAFLJW010000440.1 GCA_022712815.1 Pseudodesulfovibrio sp.
TTCAAATTCCTTCACAACACCCTTGGGGGTAAACGAGAGGCAATCCGGCGTGCAAATGGAATTATTAAAGCTGAACTTGACGATACTGCCCTTCTCATACGTGGCTTTCTGCCTTTGCATTACGCGAGTACGTATCTGGGCACCTTCACTGTCCAGGCAGATGTCCACATCCGTATGAGCTTGAATCAGCTTGATTCGTTCACGAATATTCTCAAGCGGCTCGTGGGAAAGATTGATCCTGAGCAATTGAACATTTTCTTCGGCAATTTGCTTGATAATCTCAGGCTGCCAGGAACTGGGACCAAGTGTGGCAAGTATTTTTTTCATCAAAACTCCTCGTGCCCCGCGATATTGCAAATGCCATGCCCTGCCAGAAACATATTCATGGATTATTCATTCATTAAACGATTTCGTCAAGGGGACCACCCTGAATTATCTGCAAAACATTACTTTATCAGATAGTTAGAATCTGGAGTCATCCTACCACAACCGTCCATGCGTCTTCCGTTTCAACCATACACCAGTGACGAAAATTTGACGAAAAACAGGTTTTTCAAAAACAAAAAAGGAGAACCGGCAAAAAAATCCCGCCTCACCTGGAGTGACCAGATAAGGCGGGAAGCAAATCCAATTTATGCAGCGGCTGCTACATTTTGTGCTTGGCAACGTAGGCGAGCACAAAGGCCTCGGCTTGTTCCGGAGAGGTGACGTCACTGCTGATCTGGGCTTTAAGCAGTTTTTCACGGATAATGCCGATGACCGGACCGGGATTGAGGTCGGTGATAGTCATGATCTGGTTGCCGTCGAGGAAGGGTTCGACCTCGTCCACAGGGATGTCGGCACGCTCGGCCATCTTGAGATTGTGGTTGAACTCGCGCCAGGAGCCGTTGCGGGCCTTGATGTCCGCCCTGACCATTTCCATGATGCGCGGATACTCGTCCAGCGACCGCAAGCGACGAATCCCTTTGTCAGTCAGCATGAAATGCGGACGCATGTGATTCTGGACGAGATCACAGATGAGATCAATGTCCTGCTCCTCGAAACGCAACCTTTTCAGAATCTTCCGGGCAACCTTGGCCCCGACCCGGTGATGCTGAAGAAAATTCCACTTATCCTCATAAAATTCGGCGACATATAGCTTGCCAACGTCGTGGAACAGGCAGGCCACTGTGCCGAACCAATCATACGGCAATTCTTCCGGGTACGCCTTCATGACGTTCAGGGTGTGCGTGAGGACGGTTTCCTCGATCTCTTCGTCAGGGTTCTTGATCTGCTTGACGCGAGAGAGAGATGCTATCTCCGGGATCAGGCCGTGCAGGAGCATGGAGTCGAAAAGCAGGCCGAAAAAACAATGCATGTTTTCCGCCTCGACCTTGCGCCATTCGTCGAGAAAATCAGCCATGGGTACATAATCAAGTACGCGGCGGGCATTGCGCACGATGGCGATCCAGGAATTTGCCTCGATTTTCTTGTCAAAGTTGGCGGCAAAACGCATGGCACGATAGGCCAGTGAATAATCTTTTTTCAGGGCCAGATCAGCCACACCCTTGAAGCGAATCTGCCCTTCGGAAAAGTCCGCAAAATCAACGTAAAGATCTTTGGCCTTGGGAATGAACGGACACACGGCAGACAACGGAATATCGCCACGCTGTTCGAGCCTCTTGAGCAAACGGGGTGTCATGGTGGCGATGGCCTCGTCCGTGTAAGAGGCGTCATCCACATTGGCGGGGTAGAAGTAGTATTTGACTCCGCCCTCGGACAGGTAGCCGAGAATTTCCTCGTCTTGTGATTCTTCCATATGGGGAAAATATTTCTGGAGTTCGACAAGACCGGCTTCGGTGCAGATATCGAGTTCCTTTTCGCTGCCAGTCTCGTCTAGGGTGAGAGCCTGAAGGCGGACATTTACCACATACGCATCATACCCGTTGCGCATTATGGTTTTACAAAAGCCGACAGCGTCTTTGAAGGGCTGACTCATATTCTCCTGCCTTTTGAAGTACTTATTTGATTTTTATTCAATTTGTTCGCTATGGAAGCGGACTATCAGTAATTTGTTTTATACAATTTTTTTGCCCTGAATGAAATGGGTTTTTACCCGCCCCTTCATGAGTGTGCCAAGCAGAGGCGTATTCTTGCCCTTTGAATGCAGAATGTCTGGTTCGACCTCCCATTCCTCGCTGGGATCGAACAGGAAGAAATCTGCCGGATCGCCCGGACTGAAGGTGTTCACAGGCAGCTTGAATATCCCGCACGGGCCGGTGGTCCAGGCGCGATAGAACGTCTCCTTGTTGAGCTTTCCTTCCATGACCAATTGCCATGTGACCGAAAGAGCGGTGTCCAGTCCGGTGATTCCGCAAGGGGCCACATCAAACTCGGTTTCCTTTTCAAACGCGGCATGAGGCGCGTGGTCAGTGGCCAGAATATCAATGGTGCCATCGTTCAGGGCATCGAACAG
This sequence comes from Pseudodesulfovibrio sp., assembly GCA_022712815.1. Lineage (GTDB taxonomy): Bacteria > Desulfobacterota > Desulfovibrionia > Desulfovibrionales > Desulfovibrionaceae > Pseudodesulfovibrio. The sequence continues at coordinate 2,456 of JAFLJW010000440.1, forward strand.
GGCTTGCTGATCTTCTTCGGTCCGCAGCGGCGGGTTGACCTTGGCATTGGTATCGTACTCGGTTACGGTTTTTTCCAGATAGTCATCGGTGAATATCAGGTAGTGCGGCGCGGTTTCGGCAGTGACCTTGACCCCGCGCTCCTTGGCAAACCGGATGAGGTCCACGGATTTCTTGCAGGAAATATGTGCCAGATGAACGGGCAGATCGAGGTATTCGGATATCAGGATATCACGAGAAACCTGCAATGCCTCGGCCACGTCAGGCTGTGCTGGCAGGCCCAACCGGCTGGAGACTTCGCCTTCGTTCACGCCAACACCAACGCCCATGTACGGGTCTTCGCAATGGTCGATGACGATGCGGTCCCAGTCGGAAGCATATTCCATGGCGCGACGGAACAGCTCCGTTGATTTCACGGGAACGCCGTCATTGGAAAAGGCAACACAACCAGCCTCTGCCAGCTCGGACATGGGAGCCAGCTCTTCGCCCTTGAGTCCCTTGGTCAACGCACCGATGGGAAACAGGCGCGGGCCTTTGGGCCAGGAGGCATGGGCCTTCTCAAGCATCAGCCTGGTAACGGAATCATTGTCGTTGACCGGCGTGGTATTGGCCATGCACATAATGTTGGAGAACCCGCCCCAGACCGCAGCTCGCAGCCCGGACTCGATGTCCTCCTTGTGTTCCATGCCCGGCTCGCGCAAGTGCGCATGGGCATCGGTCATGGAGGGCATGAGCATCAAGCCATAAGCCTCTTCAACTTTG
>JAFLJW010000014.1 GCA_022712815.1 Pseudodesulfovibrio sp.
AGGCCAAGGTCACTCATGAAATCGAAAGTGCTGGCACAGGTGTGGCCAGATTGACCTTTGTTATCAACGAAGGACCTAAACTGTATATCGAAAACGTGATCATTGACGGTGCAAAACAGTTGGACCCCGATGATGTCAAAGAAATTCTCGCTCTCAAGGAACGAGGTCTGACTTCTTGGATAACCAACACTGGCGTTTTGAAAGAAGAGCTTCTTGAACGTGATGCTGCTGCCATTATGGCCTTTTATCAAAGTAAGGGGTTCATTGACGCAAAAGTCGGTCGTCCGGAAGTTGAAATCAAGGACGACGGTATTGATGTCATCTATCAGGTCTGGGAAGGTGACAGATATAAAATGGGCAAAACGCTTTTCAAGGGTGACTTGATTGATGATCCGTCCAAATTGAAAGAAGTGACGGCAGTTGACAAGCTCAAGAAAGACGATGACTATTTTGACAGATCTTTATTGACTGATGATGTTGATGCATTAACAACATACTATAATGATTATGGGTATGCGTATACTGATGTTCAGGTTAATCTTAAGGATGACCCGGAAACCAAGATTGTGGATGTTGTCTATACTATATCCAAACATCAACGTGTGCATATCAGGAGAGTTCTTATTGAAGGGAACACTGTAACCCGTGATAATGTCATTTTGCGTGACATGCGTTTGGCTGATGGCGATATGTTCAGTGGCGATAAATTGAAAAGGTCCCATCAACGGCTATCAAATCTTGGTTTTTTTGAAAAGATCGATATTTCTCCGGTTCCAACAGGTAACCCGGAAGAAATGGATCTTATTGTTAAGGTGAAGGACAAGCCTACAGGTCGGATTGGTGGCGGCATTGGATATTCCACTTACGATAGCGTCTATCTCGCCGCGAATATCACGGAAAGAAACTTGTTCGGGAAGGGATACCTGGTCGGATTGAATGGTGCTTTTAGCGCAAGAAAGACTGCCTTCACTCTCAGTTTCCAGAATCCGCACATCAATGATACGGACCTTGGTTTTGGCGTATCTGCTCATAGAAAGGACCAAGATTACAATGATTACACCAAAAGATCCACAGGCATATCCACGAATTTCTTTTATCCGGTAGGTGAATATTCCACAATAATCTGGGATTATTCATTAGAGCATTATACTTTGACTGATATCAGCACTACGGCTGATCAGACTGTCAAGGATGATGCCGGGGATCATATCGCATCGACTTTTTCCGGTGCTATTGTTCGGGATACGCGAGACAATTATGCCAATACTACTTCCGGTACACGAACTTCTCTTGCCATGACCTTCGGTGGTGGGCCTTTGGGGGGAACTGATGATTTTGTCAAGTACATAGGGTCCTATGATTGGTATACACCTGCTTTCGAAGAGGTCGTATTCCATACAAAGTTTTTTGCCGGCTTGGTACATCATAATTTTGGTAGCAGTAACATTCCGACGGCTCAACGTTTCACACTTGGTGGCATAGGTACTGTCCGTGGTTATTCAAATTATGCGATTACACCAACGGAAAGTGCTACTTCTGAGGTTACCATTGGCGGTAATAAATCTTTTTACATGAATCTTGAGTTGAAACGTTCGATTAACAAGGAATATGGTGTGACTGCGCTTGGATTCTTTGATGCTGGTAACACGTGGAAAGAAAATGAATTCTTTTTTGAACCAGTGACGCGTTATGGAAAAAAACCTATTCTTGGTTTGTATAAAAGTGTTGGTGCCGGTATAAACTGGTATTCTCCGATGGGTCCAATTGGATTTGTTTATGGTTATGGTTTAGATCAGTTGGGTACAACTGGACGGCATAAAGTTGAATTGCTTATGGGTCAGCAATTTTAAAAAAATCTTAATTCAAGGAGTCCTATAATGAAAAGAGTGTTGTTGTTAGCTATCTGTTTTGTATTTCTTTTTCAGGTAAGCGCGTTTGCTGAAACGAAGATCGGAGTTTTTCATTCCCAGAAAGTTTTGGCTGAATGCGATTACGGTAAGGCTGTGGCTGCAAAGCTTAAGGCCAAATATGAGCCTTTGGCACAGGAAATTCAAAAGGAAGGCAACGCCGTCAAAAAGTTGGAAGCAGAATTGAAGCAGCAGGATCTCGCGTTGAAGCTTGACGTGAAACAGGACAAACAGCGTGAATACAGACGTAAAATAAGAGACCTTCAGGATAGTTACGCATCTTTTCAGCAAAAACAACAAATCGATCAGCAAAAACTGCTTTTACCTGTCAAGCAGAAAATTGGAATGACTGTAGCTGAATATGCCAAGGCTAACGGCTATACAATAGTTTTTGAAGCGAATGTCGCCGGTGTAGCATATCTTTCTGAAGGCGTTGATATTTCTGATAAAATAATTGCTGAACTCAATAAGCAGAAGAAAGCTGGAAAATAGTCATAATGTCAATTCGGTTGTCAGTTCTGGCTAAAAAGTTGGGACTCAGTTTTCTTGGTTCTGACTACGATATCACTGGGGTGAATACCCTGGATAAAGCTGGGCCAGGCGAGATCTCATTTCTCGTCAACCCCAAATATTCACAACAACTGGAATCGACCAAGGCCGGATGTGTGCTCACGTCCGAGTCTTATGCCGATAAGGTTGGATGCGTATTGATCAGTTCCAATGTCTATATGGACCTCGCGAAAATAGTAACTATTTTTGCGGAACCTCAAGGTTGCTTGAGTGGTATAAGTGAACTCGCTTATGTGCATCCTGAAGCGAAAGTGGATGAGACGGCAACTGTCTATCCTTTTGCTTTCATAGGCGCAGAGGCCTTTGTCGGTGCCGGATCAACTGTTTTCGCCGGTTGTTATATCGGAGAGAAGAGCCGTATCGGTTCGGGATGTTTGCTGTACCCGAATGCTGTTGTCATGGGTGGGATCACTCTTGGTGACAATGTTATCCTTCAGCCGGGAGTAGTCATTGGCGGTGATGGGTACGGGTTTGCCCAGACACCAGCCGGGCATATGAAGATTCCTCAGATTGGCACTGTGGATATCGGTGATGATGTCGAGATTGGTGCCAACTCCGCTGTAGACAGAGCCGCACTGGATGTCACACGCATCAAGCGCGGAACCAAGATCGACAATCTTGTTCAAATTGGCCACAATGCCGAAATTGGTGAACATTGTTTGATAATCAGTCAGGTTGCTGTCGGTGGAAGTTCCATTATCGGCAATGGCGTTGTCTTGGCCGGACAGGTTGGTGTCACCGATAATTCAGAAATCGGTGATGGTGCCATGATCGGTGGGCAAAGTGGTGTGTCTGGCAAAGTAGCCCCAGGCAGCAAGATGATCGGAACTCCGGTGATGCCTGCGGGGCTTTTCTGGAGAGTTGCCGGTGTTTGTTTTCCAAAGCTTCCTGAATTATTCAAACGTGTAAAAAAGCTTGAAAAGGAACTTGCTGCGGTCAAGATCGCCGCAGAAAGTGGAGATGCTAATGAGTAACGAAGTTCTTTTTGATATACGTGAGATCATGGATTTGCTTCCCCATCGCTATCCGTTTCTCTTGGTGGACAGGGTGCTGGAATTCGAATCACATACCCGCCTCCTGGCCATGAAAAATGTGACCATGAACGAGCCTTTTTTTCAGGGACATTTCCCTGGACTTCCTGTCATGCCAGGAGTGCTTATTCTTGAAGCTCTGGCTCAGGCTGGTGCGGTCTTTGTCATGAAATCCCTTGCTGCACCTGTCGGGGAGAATCTTTTTCTTTTTACGGGTTTGGACAAAGTGAAATTTCGCAAGACAGTTGTACCTGGTGATCAGTTGATTCTCGATGTTGTGTTTGAGAAGAAAAAAATGAATATCTGGCGGATGCATGCCGCTGCCAAGGTTGATGGCAAGGTTGTGTGTCAGGGCGTGTTCTCGGCTGCTATCGTTAATAAAGGAGATATGTAGTGGCTACAGATATTCATCCGAGCTCAATCATTGATTCAACTGCCGAACTAGGCGTCGATGTTCGAATCGGCCCTTACGTAGTTGTCGGGGCCGAGGTGAAGATCGGCGATGGGTCATTTCTTGAATCCCACACAGTCGTCAAGGATTTCACTGAGATGGGTGCCAATAACCACGTTCATCCCCATGCTGTCATCGGTGGAGAACCGCAGCATAGTGCCTATAAGGGTGAGAAAACTTATACCCGAATTGGTGATAACAACAGCATCAGGGAATGTGTGACCATTCATCGTGGGACAGCTCATGGCGAAGGTGAGACCCGCATCGGCTCAGACTGCATGTTCATGGCTTACTCGCACATTGCCCACGACTGCACCATAGGCAACAATGTAATTATGGCCAATGCGGTCAATCTTGCCGGTCATGTCGAAGTTGGAAGAAATGTCATTATCAGCGGTCTGTCTGCTGTGCAGCAATTCATTCGGATAGGCGAGTTTGCTTTTCTGGGAGGCGCAAGCGGCTACAATCTTGATATTCCTCCTTTCATGCTGGCTCATGGAATCAGGGGCGCGCTTTATGGTCTCAATCTCATTGGGTTAAGGCGTAACGGATTTGATTCCGCCACTTGCAAGGGATTGAAAAAAGCCTACAAAATTATTTTTCGCTCCGGTTTGACCAAAGAGGCAAGCCTGAAACAGGTTGAAAAGGAGCTTGTCGGTATTGCAGAAGTGGATCGCCTGGTCGCTTTTATTCGTGAGAGCAAGAGTGGCGTGACTCCTGACCGTAAGCAGAGAAACGGCAACGGCAACGGCGATTAGTCTGGATTTGACCATGACTGAAGCAAAAATCACCATTGGGTTGATTGCGGGTGGGCGGCAGTTCCCGATACTTGTTGCCGAAGGCGTAAAAGCCAGAGGTTCTCGTTTGGTCGTTGCGGGCTTCACCGGGCATACCAATATGGATGTAGCCCCTCTGGCCGATGTCTGGAAAGAACTCAAGCTCGGCAAACTCGGCAAGCTCATCAATTATTTCAAATCCAATGGTGTTGACCGGGTCATCATGGCCGGGACGATCAACAAGCCCAATATTATGGACGTGCGGCATTTGGACATGCGTGCCATCAAGCTGGTTTTTAGCAAAAAAGACAAGGGCGACTCTGCCATACTTGGTACTTTGGCCCGTGAGTTTGAAAAAGAAGGGATGCCTGTTATTCCAGCCCATGAATATCTTCCTGATCTTTTGACTCCCGAAGGTGTCCTGACACGCCGGGAACCGGATAAGCGCGAATGGGAAGATTTGCGATTTTCATGGAAGATAGCCAAGGAACTAGGCCGGTTGGATGTCGGGCAATGTGTTGTTCTTCGTGAAGGAATCGTGGCAGCCGTTGAAGCCCTTGAGGGGACGGACGATACAATCCGCAGAGGATGCAAGCTCGCTGGTGACGGTTGTGTGGTCGTCAAGGTATTCAAACCCGGACAGCAGGAGCAGGTTGATCTTCCCAGTTTTGGGCTGGACACGATCAAGGCCATGGCCGAGGGCAAGGCCACCTGTTTGGGGATCGAAGCTGAGAAAAGTCTCTTTTTTGATCGCGAAGCAGCCATTGATTTTGCCGATAAAGCCGGAATTTCCATAGTCGGTCTTACCTCCGATAAAATCGAATTCTGATAGTATCCCAATAAAAGGCCAATTATCTTCATCTTCCTTTGTCAATCCTTGCCAAGGGGGTGGCTGATGTGCGATTACTCTTTGAAGTATTTGGAGTTCTGCGCCAAGCAGAAGCTTTGATATTTTTAAAATTATGCGGTTATCATTTATTGTCAGGTCAGGGTACCGATGAATACATCTCTTGATTGTATGCCATGTTTCATGAAGATGGCTTTGCGGGATGCGCGGCTTGCCTGTCCTGAAGACGAAGCCATGCATCACAGGATCATTGCTGCCTGGGGCAGCAAACTTGGCGACCTCGATCTGACCCAGCCTCCACCAGCCGTTGCCAGGCATCTTGCCCTGCTCATCAGGTCCATGACCGCTTGCGGCGATCTGTATCGTGACGACAAGTTGCAAGCCAATGCCCGCGTCCTTGAATTGCTCCCGGAATTGAAATCCATGGTCGAAGGCCAGCGGGCCAGCCAAGATGGGGATTCCCTTGCCCTGGCTCTTGAGTTGGCAATTATCGGCAATTTCATTGATCGTGGTGTTGACGTGGATTTTGATTGGGAAAATGAACTTGCCACTGTCTCGGATACGATATCTCAGGAAACTTTGAAAGAATTCAAGCTGTTGATTCAGCCTTCGGCCCAAGTTCTTATCCTTGGCGACAATGCCGGAGAGATAGTTCTGGATACTCTTTTGGTGGAAGAGTTGAAACTTCGTGGCTGCGATGTCACCTACGTTGTTCGCTCTCATCCTGTCATTAACGACGCCTTGATGGAAGATGCCATAGCTGTCGGCATGACCCGATTGTGTCCTGTTATTGAAAGTGGGGTCGATACACCCGGCACGATCATTGACCGATGTTCTCCTGCCTTTCTTGAGCGTATGCGCCAGGCCGATGTGATCTTGAGCAAGGGGCAGGGAAATTTCGAGGCACTTGAAGGCCGCTGGCCGGGCATTTTTTGTGCTTTCAAGGTCAAATGCGAGCGTGTTGCCCATGAAACCGGCCTGATACTGGGGCAATCCGCTTTTTGCAGAACAAATCCCCCGGCTGAAGGGCCTGTCAAACACCACAGAAACGAGACCGAATGATGTTTAGACGGCCCTTGCTCATACTCGTAGAGCTTGGTGTTGTCTGCATTGCCCTTGCCGCAATGGGCCTTTTTTGGGCCTCCTGGTACATCGATACCGATGAATTCAGGGAGGCTTTCTCATCTCTTCTTCAAGATGCTACCGGTAGAAATGTGGAACTCGGAGGCGAGATTGATATCGCATTGTGGCCGGGATTGGTTCTTGATGTCGAAGATTTGAATATAGCTGAATCTGCCGGATTCGGCGGAGGAAAGTTCGCTCATTTCGACAGGATTCGTATCAGCGTCCGGTTGATCCCTCTCCTGTCAGAACATCTTGATATCAGAACAATTGTTGTCGAGGGAATGGAACTGTCGATTGTTCAAAATTCCGCTGGGCAATTCAACTGGCAATCAATTCTGGACAAAAAAGACACAAAACCACTACCTGATTCATCCTCGGTAATTTTTATCAGGGAAATGAGTTTGAGCGGGCTTGAAATCGTCAACGCGTCCGTGACGTACAAGGATGGGCCAGAGGACAACGGCTATATTCTCAGTGGCATCAATTTAAGGACCGGAGCAATAGAGTCCGGTGAGAATGTGCCTTTTACCGTGAGCAGCACTTTTTCCTGGATTGATGGCGGGATGGAGTCTGATCTTACTTTGAAGGGCATGTTTGAAACCGGTCTTGATGGTTCGAGTGTAGCTCTCAAGGACGCCACACTCTATGCGTCCGTTGGCGGTTCCTTTTTACCTGACCGGGCCAGTCCCGGCGAGTTAACGGCTCGTGTTGTCATGGATTGGGACAATCGGTCCATTGCGCTGGATGGCCTTCGTGTTCGTTTTTTGGGACTGAGAGCCGAAGGAAATCTTGAAAGCGGTGATCTGAGAAAAGGTCTCAGTGCCAAAGGGCATGTTACGGTTCACCCGTTCAAGCCAGCGGAGATCATCACCAGATATTTCCCAAAAGCCCCAGTGAAGTCGGTCGATGGTTTGAAAAGTAGTGCGTTTACGTCATTTTTCCATGTGGACGAGTCAGGAATATCTTTCAAGGATATGGCCCTGACTCTCGACGAAATGACGGTTCGCGGTCAACTTGGTTTCAAGGGATATTCCAAACCGGTCTTTAGTTTTGGCCTCAGAGGAAATACTATTGACCTTGATCGTTATCTTCCTTTGTTCAGGACTGACACCCCGTTTATCTGGGATGATTTTAGGTTAAAATTATTCAGTAAATTCAGAGGTGAAGGTGCTGTTCGGGCCGATGGCCTCAACGTTCTGGATACCCTCCTCTCCGATATCAGACTTTCTGTCAAAGCTGATAAAAGCGGCATCCTTCTGGACGCCGGTGCCATAAAAAAAGGCCAGGCCTTACTTGGCGGCAAGACAAAGATTGCCATTGGTGAAAATGGTGATGGTATTCCTGTCTTGACGATGTCAGCCCAGCTTACTGCCGAATCACAAAAAGACGGTTTTGCCTTTCTGAAGGCAACGTCGCTTAGTCTGAGTGGGGCAGGGGTGCTCAATGTGAAGGCAAAAACAACACAGATGGCCTGCCCTCCGGATACTCGGTCAATCAATATCCTGCGGCACCTTGCAGGAAGTCTGTCTCTTTCACTTGGAGCAGGTGACGCCAAGTATAAAAGTGAATCGAAAAAGTCTCTTCTGCTGGATTATTCCAAAGCGGACATTTTACTTAGCGCAACACCGGTGAGTGGCGTGTCAAAAGAGTATTATGACTACGCCATGACCGCTGATGTGAAAATGCGTGGGGGAAAGGATATCGAGACCCTGTCGTTCACAGCACAAGGGGCTTTGACCACTGCCATTGACACAGTGCATGTCAAAAGCTCCGGTTTGGACATCAAAGGGCATTTAACCAGCACGCGCCTTCCGAAAAATGTGAAAAGAGTGACCGCTTCAGGCAGGGTTGCATTTGATTCCAAGGCTGCCAATTTGTCCGTCACTGATGGGTTTATTCATCTTCTGGATACTTCGATCAAAGGTTCTGTAAATATTACAGGGCTTGATAAGAACGTATCGGCATCTGGAAGGGTGGAGATCCCCGAGGCCAACCCCAAAAGAATCATCTACCTGTTGAGTGATTTTGTAGTCCGTACCAAGGATGCCGAGGCTTTGAAAAAGGCAAGAGCGGCAGCTCGGTTCAAAGCCGATAAAAATGGATTTACCCTCAGTGAGCTTGAAGGCAGACTGGATGGGATGTCATTTAACGGGCATGTCGTGGGGCAGGGCTTCAATAATCCGATACTGGCTTTTTCTTTTTCCGCCGGGGCATTTGATCTGGATCGCTACCTGCCACCTTCTCAACTCGCGACTCTGGAAGAAAGGCGAGCCGGTAAAGAGGCGAAGGCTCCACCGGTTGATCTTCCCCTTGAATTTCTGAGGGCTTTGCTTTTGAACGGTAAGGTCTTTTTTGAAGAATTCAAACTTGCTGACATCAGGGGCAGGTCTGTCTCGGCAAATTTGAAGGCCAACAAGGGCAAAATCCATATTTCTGATATAAAAGGCAAAATTCATGATGGACAGTTGACGGCAGATTGGAAAGGTGACGTCGGAAAGACGGAACTGACAACTTATCTCAAACTGCATGTTGAAGATATGAGACTTGGACCACTGCTGAAAGAGATGGCCAAGAGAGATTATATTCGAGGTGAAACCGATGTTGACGTTGATTTCAGCAGTTTCGGAGTGACTGATGACGATATACTTAAACATTTGAATGGCAAGACATGGGTGCGGATTCGTAATGGTTCTTTCAAGTTCACAGGAGACGACTCCAAACGGGCAGAAACAGGAAGCAATATTGATACGTTGGGCAGGAACAGCCAACTGAAGCCGCGCCCAAGGACTGTTTTTAAAAAGGCGAGGGCATACTTCACGGTGAACAATGGTGTTTTCACCGTGGATAAATACCGGATGGAAGCCCCACCGCTCTTGCAGTCTTACGGAGAGGGATATTTCAGTCTGGCCGACAACAGCGTGAATATTTCGATCAGAAATGATTTTGTGGCTATTCCAAGTGTCACTATCCAGATGACAGGCAAGTTGACCGACCCGGAAATCAATGTCCCCAAAGGCAAGATGATTAACGACACTGTTCGTAATATCCTGAGCCTGCCGGAAAAATCCTTCAAATTCTTGCGTGATCTTTTTTATTGATCTCGACTCCCTTGCCTGCTGTCAGTAAAAAGAGATAAGGTTTACTGTAATAGTAGTTAAACAAATTTAATGGAGTAGATATGAGTGCGGCCAGGCTTGAGCGGACATCCATGGTAGTTAAACACCACTTTTCCGAAGGTATCTGGATGCGTAATGCGCCGGACACTCCAATATATATTCGTTTCTGGCGCGGGATTTGCCGTCTGCTCTATTTGATTGGTTTCGGGTTCGTGAAGGACCAGAGCATCATTCGCGCAGCCGCACTGACATTCACCACCATCCTTTCCATTGTGCCGTTTCTGGCCGTGGCTTTTTCTATTTCCAAAGGGTTCGGACTTCAGAATTCAGACAAAATGCGGGAATGGGTTTTGGCTTTGACAACCGGACGCCCTGAAGTCGCAGACAAAATCATTGAATATATTGATCGTACAAATGTCCAGGCTCTTGGCTGGGTTGGTGTGGCAATACTGCTCCTTACGGTATTTTCGCTCATCGGGACCATTGAGAAGGCATTCAACACAATCTGGAATGTCCAAAAAGGAAGAAGTGCCTGGCGAAAGATAACTGATTTCTTTCCTGTTATCCTTTTGGGGCCGTTGGTTTTGTTCGCAGCATCAAGTTTCAACATCGGCTTGCAAAACCAGGAAATTGTGACAAATGTTTTGAGCATTGAAGCTGTCGGCCTTCTTGAAGCCATGATGTTGAAAGCAGCTCCATATTTTTTGATCATCCTGGCCTTTTCCATGATTTACATGTTCATTCCCTATGCAGTGGTTCACATGAAATCGGCATTGGTCGGCGGAATAGTAGGGGGCGTGCTCTGGCAAATGGCCCAGTGGGCGTATATTACCTGGCAAATAGGGGCGGCCAAGTACAATGCTATTTACGGCAGCTTCGCGCAATTGCCTGTTCTGTTGATCTGGATATATATAAGCTGGATCATTGTACTTCTTGGTTCCGAGGTCAGTTACGCCTGGCAGAACATAAATTCATTTGTGAAGCAGCGATACTTTGGTCAGGCCACGCCATTTGAGAAACAGAA
>JAFLJW010000015.1 GCA_022712815.1 Pseudodesulfovibrio sp.
AAAAGAACATTGCATTGAAAAAGCCGTGACTGTGCTTGATACAATTCCAACCATCGTCGATATACTCGAAATCCCTCGGCCCGCCCACTGGGAGGGGAACGCGGTTCAGGAAATATTCAAATAGCCGCAAAGAACAGATAAGTATCCAGGCCGTATAGTCACGAGATAACAGTCCATAGTAAAACACACCTGATGTGAATAGCAGCAAGAAACGAGGATGTATTTTTTGCATACCGAGTTGCTATGCCTCGCCAGCACTTCAAGTGGAGGAATGCATTTCCCACCAAATACCTAGCTTTATAGATATGTTCGCTGTAACTACGAGGCTCTTTTCGATTCTTTTTCGGCGGAATGACCGGCTCCATTTTTCGCAGTTCAGCCTGTATGAGAATCTCGTCGGTGTCGTATCTGCGATCTGCCAAAAGGTACTGGGCAGTAAATCCGTCAATCAGCGCAACTGCCTGAGTGCAATCTGCTGTTGTACCTTGTGTAATAATACCCCTGAGCGGCAGACCATGCGCGTCCACGGCCAGATGCAGTTTTGTGTTGAGCCCCCTTTTGTGTGGCTCATGGCTTGATTGCCGCCTCTTGCCCCTGCCGCATGCGGATGGACTTTACAGTGGCCTGGCGTCACTCATCAGCCACTCATAGCCTGGTTCATCAATCAAGACTTCCAGCAATTTCCCCCCCACACCCTTGTCACGCCAACGAATAAAGCGACGGTGAGTATTGCTCCATCCTCCATAATTAGGAGGATGGTCTCGCTATGACGCCCCGGTTCGCATGATCCAAAACACAACGTTGATAAACCGGCGATTGTCGTATGCAATGCCACCCCAACTTCCTTTCTGGCCAGGTAGATGCGGTTCAAGTTTTTTCCAAACATGGTCCGAAATGTCGTGCCGTCGATGTGCTGAAATCGTCAAAATAGCCTCCATTGGGATGGATTTCTTGACGAACTATGGCACCAAACAAAAAATTAGACACTCTCGTGACTACGCCAGCTAAAACAAACGACCTACCCCCTTTCTTCCTCAAACGGCATAAAAGCCACTCGGGTTGACTTAATGTAAAAACGGTATACATTAAAGTTGACAATAGGTCTTTTATTAGACATGCTTTCAACATAAATCAAGTGTAAGGGAGGATTTAAGCTATGAAGATTAGTCAGAAACAACGGGCTAAGAATCGGGAAGCTATCATTCTGGCCACCGTGGAAATGGTTAGCGAGAAGGGACTCAAATCAGCAACCATGTATGGGATAGCCAAGGCTGCCGGGATGAGCGGGGCCACCATATACAACTACTTCCCCACCAAGGAATCCATCCTGTATGCCTACTATGAAGACCGTTTTGCCGCTACGGCCCAGACTCTCATGCGCATGGAGGATCTCGACGAGTTGTCGCTTCAGGAACATTTGCAGGCTCTGTTCGAAGAATTGCTGACTGATTTTCTGGAGGACCGCGAATTTCTCCAGGCAACATTCAGGACCGTCTTCTTCTCCATGCCGCCCAATCACAAGAACCTGCAGCCAATACAGGAGCTCTTTTTCGATTGTGTCAGAGGGACATTTCAAGCGGCTGTCGAGCGGGGCGAACTGGAGGAGCAAGTGTTTCAGGAATTGGTTGTCCGCCTCTACTGGGATTACTTCATGGGAGTCGTTGTCTACTGGATGAAGGATACCTCGGAGCAGTTTTCCAATACTTCAATTCTCATCGACAAGACCATGGCACTAGGGTGTGCCACCCTGAAGGCCGGTGTGGTGAACAAGGCTTTTGATATTTGCACCTTCCTTTTCCGCAATCATGTTCTTGCTCATTTGGGCAGCCCCAATATCGGATTGGAAATGCTCAACGTCGTCAAAGAGTCGTTTATGGGAGAGCATCATGCAAGATCAGATTCCTAGCGGCAAATTAAGGCGAACCTTAATCGGGGGAAAGACCGCGGCCAGAGTGGGCGGTGGTATTCTCAAATATCTGGCGAAGAAACCGTTCCTGTCAAAACAGGCAAAGCAGAAGGCGCGAAAGGATCTGGACAATTCCAGTGCCAAGGCTATTTTTATCTGCTTATCCCTGCTCAAGGGAACGGCCCTCAAGGTTGCCCAGTTGCTGAGTCTGGAAATGGAAATCTTTCCGGATGCCGTGCGCAAGGAGCTTGAAAAGTCATACAGCCAAGTGCCGCCCATGAATCGGATTCTGGCCCGCAAGGCCGCGATCAATGCGCTCAAACAGCGACCAGAAGAGGTTTTTTCATCCTTCACGCCGACAGCTTTTGCGGCAGCCAGCCTCGGTCAAGTTCATGAGGCGATCTCCCCAAACGGAAAGCAGTTAGCTGTAAAGCTACAATATCCGGGAATCCGTCAAACTATCGAAGATGACATGCAACTAATTAAGAACATTATCAGACCCTTGCCGGATTTTAGGCTTATGGCTCCAATAATGAAGGAAATCGAGGCCCGGCTCAAGGAGGAGATCGACTACCGGCAGGAGGCGGAACGCATGGTCTTTTTTCGGGAAAAACTCGATATAACGGGTGTGATCGTCCCTCAATTGTGGGAGGCGGGCAGTGGACGTACTATTTTGAGTTCGACTCTCCTTCAAGGCCAGCCCCTGAATCAATGGTTAGAGACCAAACCAAGTAGTGAAGAACGGAATGTTGTTGCTCAACGACTCAATGAAATATTCATTGAAAGCCTGTACAAGCTCAACTGCATTCACGCCGACCCCAATCCCGGCAATTTCCTTGTGGATGGCGACTTAAACGTCGGCTTGGTGGATTTTGGCTGTGTGAAATCATTTACGCCGGAATTCGTGGAATCATATCGTAAATTACCTCAAATCATCATACAGGGAGACCGGAAGAAGTATTTTGACATGCTCAGGGACATGCGATTTACCAAGGAGAATTTGCCTCCCAAAGCCGAGGAAAAGATATTCGAAACAGCCTATGCATTTGGCAAATGGCTAGGGCAGTTGTACGAAGTCGAAAAATTCGATTTTGAAAAGAATCCCGGCTTCATTGCAGAGGGCAAAGAAGTGTCTCAGAAGCTGTTCAAGTATCGCAAGTACTTCAACTCGAATCCAGAATTCGTGTTTCTTGACCGGACCCGCTACGGCTTGCTGCGCATATTCGAACAACTCAAATGTCGGATACAAATCCGCAATCCCCATGAATGGGACGGCGACTTATGACAACAGGCAGTAATAGTATGCAGAAGAGATCGTTATGGTGCGCGGAAAATGAAAAATGAGCCTGAAATGGCTTTTTCAGGGGCGACTATTTAATCCACCGGTTGATGATCCAGCACTCGTTACGGAATCTCCGGAATCTTGTCCGGGCATATCGCCAAACCACTTGGCGCAATGCGCGTCAAGCTCAACTCCGGCTGCCGAAGTCAACTCAACATGGCAGTCAATGGCTCGACGTTCAAAG
>JAFLJW010000465.1 GCA_022712815.1 Pseudodesulfovibrio sp.
GCCCACACAAACATTCGCCCGTGAATATCGCCTTGATGGGGAGGGGGTGACCCTTCATCATCTACCCGGCCACACACAGGATTCCATTGTTGTTTTTCTGGAAAAACAGGGTGTTTTGTTCATGGGGGATACCGTGGAAACTCCCTTTCCCTGTTTAGAAAAAGGGGTTCCTCTTTCACGATGGATTGCCGGCCTTGAACGATGGGAACGCGATCCCCGGGTTCAAACGGTGATCCCGGCCCATGGCGATATGGGGGGGAAAGAGATTATCCGGCAAAACATTGCCTATCTGCAGGTGCTGGCAGACGGAGAGGTGCCTGACGTGTTTGAACCGCTGACAGATTTTTATCGCGATACCCATGGGGCCAATATCGGTTTTGCCCGGGAGATCTTCACCCCTGGGAAACCCAGATGCTGACTTTAGGGATGGCCAGTGGGAAAGCATCAATGGTCTTTTAAACCGGGAGAGAATGCTTGTGGTGCAATGGACCGGCTGGGGAAAAAGCATGCATAGCGAGATGCATACATGTCATCCCACATTTATGGATAAATATGGGTGTTTTTTTGGATATTTTGAAATAATTAAATACGAAATATGCGAATTATATCAGGCTTGACTTATGAAATAAAATATGGATAAATATGGGTATGTTTATGGATATCTACAGGGAAAACTCATGTTAAATCCTTCAATTAAAATCACACCAGAAGTATTAAATCTTATTGCGAAAATTGATGAATTCAAGGGTGAATGGAAAGCCATCGGCAATCTGGCACCAGAACGACTTGATGCTTTAAAGCACGTTGCCACTATAGAGTCTATTGGATCATCAACGCGGATCGAAGGGGTAAAACTGACTGATCGGGAAATAGAACAGCTATTATCTGGACTGGATAAAAAATCTTTTGGATCCAGGGACGAACAGGAAGTAGTCGGTTATGCAGAAGTCATGAACATTATATTTGAATCTTATAAAGACATTTCAGTTACGGAGAATTATATCAGGCAGCTGCATAAGATGCTGCTTCGATACAGCACAAAGGGTGCCCGCCACCGGGGGGAATATAAAAAGATGCCCAATCATGTGGAAGCTTTTGACCATGAGGGTAAAAGCCTTGGCGTTATCTTTGAGACATCATCGCCCTTTGACACCCCAAAGGACATGGAACCTTTGATGGCATGGACGGCCAGGCAATTAAAAGAAAAAGAATTCCATCCCCTTTTAACAATATCTGTATTTGTGGTTCATTTTTTGGCAATCCATCCGTTCCAGGACGGAAATGGCAGATTGTCAAGGATACTGACAACCCTTCTTCTACTAAAAGAAGGATACCTGTATGTTCCGTATAGCTCCTTGGAGAGTGTCATTGAAAAGAACAAGGAAAACTATTACCTGGCATTGAGAAAATCTCAGACTACATTTAAATCTGAACATGCGGAATATGGACCCTGGATATTGTTTTTTTTGAATGCTCTTAATACCCAAAAAGAGGGGCTGTCTCAAAAACTCGAAAAAGAGAAATTATTTATAAAGTTATGCAAGCTGTCAAGGCAAATCATTGATCTTGTGAAGGATCATGGGGAACTGTCCATATCCGGGGTCGAATCCATTACAAAAGCCAACCGGAACACCCTAAAGAAGAAGCTTGCAGAGCTTGTTAAAGATAAGTACCTACTCACTAAGGGCCGGGGTAAAGGTACTCGATATATCATTGGTATCAAATAGCAGATCTTTTTGGAAAGAATTTAGATATCATTGGCCTACATTTAAAGAATATTTACAAAACAGGAAAATTAGATAAATCTTCAACTACCGAGGGATTCTCGGTAGTTCGGCAGGAAGCTAACCGTCGGGTTCGAAATATTGCGGGTGATACCGCAGATTTTCAAGTTAACCAGGACGCCGGGCGCGGGCTGGACCATTGTTGGGTCGCCTGTTTGCTGAACCCGGCGGATCCTGTTATTTTTGGGGAAGACAAATGATTAAATCTATGAACATTGCCTGGTGGGTCCAGCGCTGGGCCGAGCTGTTGCCCGACAAACCGGCCATTTTGTTTGAGGGAGAGACCATTTCCTACCAGACCCTTTGCCGGCGGGCAGATCGGACTAGCTGCTGGCTTCAGTCCATCGGGATTGAAAAAGGGGACCGGGTGGCCGTGATGCTCCACAATTGCCCGGAGTTTCTGGATCTGTTTCTGGCCTGTTCCAGGCTGGGTGCTATTTTTGTGCCCATCAATTTTCGCATCACCGCAAGTGAACTGGATTATTTTATTAAAAACTGCCGGCCCCGCCTGTTTGTTCATGGGCAGAAGGTGGCTGAGGTGGTAAACGGGCTGGTGCTTGAAAGCTATCTGCCCCCCATGATGGTGGCCCAGGTGGGCAGTGCAGCCCTCCGGGGCCGGGTATTTGATTTTGATGCGGCCACCCGGAAATTTGACGGGCAACGGGCTTTTTTGACCCGGAGTCTTGGGCCGGCCGACCCGGAAGAGCCCCAGGTGATCATGTACACCTCGGGGACCACGGGCCAGCCAAAGGGAGCGGTGCTCTCCCACCGAAAAACCTTTTTTAACTGCCTCAATGCCGACATCTTTTTCAAGCTCCATCCCAGCGACATCATGTTGGTGTTTTTGCCACTTTTCCATTCAGGCGGTCTTTTCATCCAGGCTGCGCCGATTTTTTATAAAGGGGCCACCCTGGTGCTGCACAGCAAATTTGATCCTTGGCAGGTTTTCAGGGATATCGCCCGGTTCCGGGTGACCAAATTTTTAGGGGTCCCAACGGTTTACAGGGAATTGCTCAAGGTGCCCCCGGAAGCAAGAGGGGATATCTCTTCTCTTCGGGTCTGTGCCGGGGGTGGGGAAAACCTGACCGAAGATCTGATCAGGAACTGTGCCGAGGCGGGCCTTGGGTTCCGCCAGATCATGGGGCAGACGGAAACCTCCATTTTGTTATGGGCATCTGAAAATGATTCCTTTAACAAGCCGGGAACCGTGGGGCGGCCGGTCTTCCACGCCGAAGTTTCGATTCTGGACGACCGGGGGAAAAAAACCGCCCCCGGGGAAATCGGAGAGATCGTGGTCCGGGGGTCCATCATGATGAAAGAGTATTGGCAGGACCCGGTTAAAACCGAAGAGACGATTAAAAACGGGTATCTGCATACCGGGGACCTGGCCCGTATGGACGCGGACGGTTTTTTCTATCTGGAGGGAAGGGCCGGGGATATGTATATTTCCGGGGGGGAAAATGTGTATCCGGCCGAGGTGGAAAAGGTGCTCAAAGCCCACCCGGACATCGAGGAGGCGGCGGTCAAGGGAGTGGCCGACGATACCTGGGGCGAATCCGGTCATGTCTTTGTCATCGCCTCTCCGGGTTCCGTGATCAATGAAGCCGACGTTATTGCCATGTGCCATGGCAAGCTTGCCAAATATAAGTGGCCGAAAAAGGTGACCTTTTGTACGCAATTTCCCCGGACCTCCCTGGGCAAGGTGCAAAAAGGGGATCTGGACGGGTCTGCCTGATAAGGAGAAAGAAAATGCCTCTGTCCTTTCCCTCCACCACCCACGGTAACATCGCTTTTGGATTCTTTAATATTGAGTCGGACATGCTGCTGCTGGAAAACTATTTCTTTTTTGCCGACCAGTTCTGTTCCTGGATCTGCGAGTTGGCAGACCCAGAAACGCTGGCAAGGCGGGCAAGAGTGGAGGGTTCGGTTTTTTTTATTCCGGATTCCCATGATATCGGGGATCTCATGGGGGCCATCCACGGGGTTCGGTTTACCGGGTTTATAGGGGAGATCTACCGGCGCTTTCCCTTTCCCGAGGACCCCCTGGCCTTTAAGCAGAACCCCCGGGGGGATCAAACCCGAAAGCCTGTGTTGGCCCGGATCGAAAAATTTGCCCGAAAAGAACAGATGCCCATTGAATGGTGCCCGGACGGCCAGGTTCGAATCGGGGGATATGGGTTTGATCCGGAGGTGTTCCACCAGCT
>JAFLJW010000016.1 GCA_022712815.1 Pseudodesulfovibrio sp.
ATTGCCACAATGGAGAAGGTTATCTTGTAGTCAAAATATACCAGGAGCAGGCCGGAGAGGATTGGCCCTGAAGCGTGGCCGATATCGAAAATGGTTCCAAAGGTTCCCATGGCTGCTCCGTAGTGCTTTGCCTGGCAGAAATCAGCTACCAGCGCGGCGGACGAAGACGTGACAAAAGCCTCGCCAAGGCCAAAGATCGAACCGGCTACGAGCAGGGACGTGAAGTCTCCCAGATGCGGGATGGCTGCCATGGGGACTGCGCAGAGCAGCATGCCGGATACGATGAGAGGACGGCGACCCCAACGGTCGGAAATTCGGCCCATCAGAGGTTTGGCCAAAAGCGTTACAACGACCTGTACTCCCCAGAGCATACCTGCCTGGAAGGCGTTCAGGCCGACAACGGTGACCGCGTAAATCGGCAGGAATGCCTCCAGCGCACCCATGCTCATGTTTTGGACGCCTTCCAGGGCCGAGGTGACGAGCACTCGCTTGTCCGCCACGACCTGCTTGATGCCTGTGAAAAAGGAAGCAAACCGTTGCCCAAGGTTTTTTCCCTGGACCGGCTTATCTCCCTTGCGCAGGAAGAGGACACCCAGGGCAAGGGCAGCGGCACCTGCCAGCGCACTGACCAGATACACCGCCCGAAAATCGCTCAGGCCAGCCTCGCCTGTCCCGCTGAGGGCCGACAGGATAAAGCCGCCTATGGGAGCACCGAGCAATGTGCCGACAATGGCCACGGATGAGAACCACGAGAGAAGTTCGCCTTTTCGGTTCCCGGCAACATCCGCGACCACGGCCATGGCAACCGGCCCGTATATGGCCGTGGCAAGGCCATGGATGAACCGCACGGCCACCAACGCCTGATAGGAGGAGATGAACAGGTAGGCAAACGGTATGAGGCCAAAGAAAACCAATCCAGCCAACATGGTCCGGCGGCGGCCAATGATGTCGGAGATGGCACCGGACGGCATCTTGAAAAAAATGCCGGTAACGGTGGAGATTCCCACGGCAAGGCCGATGCCTTCAGGCCCGGCCCCAAGTGCCAGCGCGAACAGGGGGAGGACCGGATTGCGAGCCAGTGCGTATGAAAAACGTGCGAGAAAGTTTACACCGCAAAGGACGCTGAAAAGGGATTTTGCTTCCTTTTTGGTTTCATTGGAAGATATTTGGTCGGAAGTCATCATTTGTCCTTGTTGGCGAAGGCTGCGTGGAGTGCGTCGAAAATGAGCATCGCCCTTTCGCAGAGTTGGTCGTCGTTGTCGCTAAGTGTGATCAGTCCATCGAGAAGGTTCTTCAACAGGGTCGCGTCATCGGGCAGGGCGGTCCCGTCTTCCACATCAATATAGCGGATGAGCTCACCCATGCGGACAAAGGGCATGCCTGTCAGCCCGAAGCTGCGCATGACGACTTCAAACGTGATCATTTTCCCCTGGTGGGTAAAGCGGGCGTCGCTCATGTCAAATCCGATCTCGCCTGCGGCTTCGTCTGCGCACTCTCCGCGCTCAATGAATTTGTGCTGTGCTTCCCGGTCTATAAACCGCTTGATGAGCCAGAGTGTACTCAGTCTGTCGATGTACGGGCGGGCGCGAGTGACCCATATCCGGTCGGAAAAATCGGCAGTATCAAGAAGGGGGATGGCAACTTCATTGCCTTCGAGTTTTCGCAGTCGGTCAGCAACGTTTCCCAAGGCCGCATGGACCTGAGTCGCGGCTTTTCCCGGAAAATAGTCTGTCTCGCGGATGGCTTCAAACCGTTTGCGCAGGCGGCGCAATTCAGTCCTGATCTTTTTCCCCTTTTCCGGGCTTAAGTTTTTGTCCAGTGACAAATTCAACTCGCGGCTTGCATCCAGAACCTTCGCGTATGCCTTTTCACTTTGCCGGGAAAAAAGTTTCACAATATCTTTGTTGGGGATGTTCTCCACGGCCTCACAGCGAAAAAATGCTGCTTCGCCGCCGACTTCTTCAACCTCTCCAGACAGCCACATGAACCTTTCGGCCAGATCTTCGCGGTCCGGCAACACGTACAAGGATGTTTTCAATTGCACTGCGCCAAGTCCCTGGACTTTTCGCCAGATACCGACTCGTGCTTTTGGTTTTGCAGAAGGTATTGAATATGAGAAAAAGAGCCACTTTATGTTATTCATATACAGAAAATATATTATACCTATAACGTTGTCAACGAAAGGAGCAAGCCCTGTGAAGAGTTTTGAAAACAGCCTGATTGTGGTCGAATGATAATTGTCCGCAACTTTCTTTCAATAAATGGGAGAGCGCGGTAGTATGCATGGAGTTGAACCAAAGAAAGGGAAAAGTCATGATTGAACAGACGCTTGAGGACGCTCTCTCCGAGGTCTATTTACAGATAAGCCCCAATATTCTGGAGAGCTTTCCCAAGTTTAGGCCACCGGTTGATCTTTATATTTATGATCAGGCCGTTGCGCAGGTGAAGAAATTCCACCGGGCCGAGGCCCGACTGGGTACGGAAAAGCAGGCCGTGGTAGCGACTTTCGCCCGCGAGAATCTGCTTTTTTTGCTGCGTGACGATTACCGCGTGTATGCCGAGCACCTGAGCAGGAAGCTTGGACTGGTGCTGGTGGAGGATGATTTCAAGGCCAGGGAAGTGTCCGAGATATTCTTTATCGCCTTCCGCGACCGGATGGACGTTTTTCTGAGTCAGCCAAAGATCGAACCTTTCAAGGAGTTGCTCAGGGACGTTTCCATCCTGGCGGAATATCTGTGGACCGATCCCTGCCGTGTCGAGTTCCTGACCAAAACCCTGCACAAGGAGTATGATCTGTCCGTCCATTCGGTGAACACGATGTTCATCGGACTTGGGTTGTTTGTCATGGCGTCCGGGGCCAGGCCGGAACGGATGGAGGTGGTCAATCTGGCATTGGGCCTGATCCTGCACGATCTTGGCATGACCAATGTGCCAAAGTTCATTACCGACAAAACACAGTACCTTGTCTGGCGGGATCGGGGTTCCATTGAAAACCATATCAATGCGGGGCTTAAAAAGCTCGAGCGGCTCGAAATCAACGATCCAACCGTGCGTCAGTGCATGAGCCAGCACCATGAACGGCTCGACGGGTCTGGTTACCCGGAAGGACTAAGGGCTGACAGCATGAGCATGGCTGGTCGGCTGTGCGCTGTGGCCGATTCCTTTTCAGCCATCATCGGAGATCGTCCCTATCATTCTTCCAAGGTATTTAATGAGGCGGCAGGGACTCTGATAGCGGACAAGGGGCGGTATGAACCGGCTTTGACCAGGCTTTTGGTCGGTCTCCTGAAGGAGGGGTTTCCCGGTTGTGTGGGTGAAGATATGAATTAGCGGTGTCTCGAAAAATTGCTTCCGAGAACCTGTTAAGAATCCAGTCCGTGAGCGTGTAGCCACATCTTGCGAACGGCAATGCCGATGATGAGGATGAGTACGGGCACACCGATGCATGGCAGCAGCCAGTCGGGGTTTGAGTCTTTGGACATGAACCACTTGCCGTGGATGTACTTGAGTTCCTGTTTGTCGATATCCATCCAGCCGTAGCTGATGAATTGCAGAATCTCGTGCTTGCCTTCGCCCACGGCCATTCGCATGGGTTTGCTGTAGAGTCTTTTACTGTTTTTAACCATGCCCCTGATGCCATAAAGATTCATGTAATAGCTGCCGGTGGGCTGGTCTGCCACAAAGGCCTTGATGGTTCCATCTGCCACCGCTTTGATCATGACCTTGTTGTCATCGAAGAGGATTAGGGCACGTTCAGGTCGTTTGGTGCGCATGTAGTATTCTTCGTAGCCGCCTTTGACGACTCCGACAGCGGGAGAGTTTTCGTTGCCGTTTATTGCATCCTTCATGGTGTAGAGATGTGAGGAGAGTTCCGTAATGGTCGGGCCGTAGTCAAGGAAGTGGTCCCGTTCTCCGGAGTAAATAAGCCCTCCGTGTACATCGGCTTTGCCCTCTTTGACCATGTCCAGCGATTCCTGCCAGGTGCCCAGCAGGAATTTGATTTCTATGGAGTTGGCAGAGCCGAAAGCTTTCCAGATATCTATCAGATATCCTTTTGGGGTATTGCTTTCATCAAGATAGGAGAAAGGCGGATAGTTGGTGTCGTGCGCAATGACAAGCCGGGATACCCTGTTATTTAATGGGACGGAGACTGCATTCCCGGCCATCAGGGAGACGAAAAGAAGTGTGCTTATATAAATGATGATCAATCTATACATGGTATAACAATATCAGAGTGTAATGTCTGTAGCAACGTGAAATGGTTATAGCTTAATGTACCCTTTGGCCGCGGATGATTCTGGGTCCTCGAATCGGGCCATGGCCGTGAGCATGGGCCTGAAGCCTAGCCGCTCATAAAAGCTTTCTTTTCCCGGCACTGCCCACAGGATCGTGGTCGGGGTGTCCAGCCGTTCAAGCATCTCTGTCATCATCCTGTTACCAATCTTTTTACCTTGGTATTCAGGCATGATACATAGATCATAAATGACAGATTGACGCTCTCCGTCAGATAATGCACGCCCCATGCCAACGAGGGTTTTTCCGTCCCAGGCAAAGCAGACAAGATCGCTGTTGGCAAAGGTCCGTTTACATACATCAGGCTGGCGAGTGCCTAGCTGGGCGCGTTCAAAAATGTCGGTGGCTTTTTCCCAATTGACACCGGATACGTCGAATTTCAGCTCGATGTTCATTGGGTTATCTCTTTTCCCACCATGAGCGCATGCGCACGATTTCCGTGTTGTCCACTGGCCGGATGAGGCTGTGGAGCATGGTGTTCATGTCGCCATCCGGTTCGTCCGCGGTGCAGGAAGAGATGATTTCATCCCCGGCAAAGGATTCGTTCCTGAACTGGATGTCGATGCCGAGGCAGCGGTTCTTGTCGCACCATGTTTCAGGCACGGCTTCGAGGCAGAATTCGGTATAGCGCACGTTGTTGACATGGCCGTTGATGTCGAGGTCTGCCCGGCGAGCTGTGATGGTGGTGGCGTGGTCGCCTTGCTTGAGCCTCTTGACTGCGCGGGACGGGAAGGTCAGGGCGCGGTCCCTGTCCGGGATGAATCTTTTTTTGAGTACGGTTTCCGGCTTGTCCGGCCTGTGGGTGACGCTATTCATGGTCACCCATGATGTTGTGGCTCGGCCGATGACTTTGTTTTCATCGTGAATGAGGAAATCACGATTGGCAACGAGCCGTTCATTTCCGGACGGCCAGGTCAGGACACGGACTTTTTCGCCATAGCCGGGTAGTCGGTCCATCATGATGTGGAGCCGGGAAAGCAGCCATAAATGGCCGCTTTTTTCCAGATCATGAAAGCCGAATCCCATTGTATCGGCATGACGTGAGGCCATGTCCTGCAAGTGGTTGCAGGTGGACGAGATGGAAACATGTCCATCCATGCGCGGCTCGTACGAGCGGATATTGTAGGTGTGCTCAAACGTGAGAGATGATTTAGTTGTCATAACAACGAGTTACTTAGTGGACTTCACCAGTCGTGTAAAGTTTCCTAAAGATAATGCATGATGATTTTTCGGGTCACGTTGTCAAGCAAGGCTTCGTCAAGGACGCCTTCAAACCGTTCGATTACCTCTTGCGCTTCCGGGTAGTCACGCCTGAGGCCGAAGTGGAAGCTTGAAGGTTCGCCAACGGGCAGTTCGCGGGCGTAAATCTTTTTCTTGAGTCCCGCCTGTTTGACAACGTACATGGCGGCAAGACCATTGCCCACGAAGATATCTGCCTCGCCGCGTGCGATCATCCTGAAGACTTCCTGAAGATTTTCGACATATGTGATCTTCAGGTAGGGCGGGAATGTCTTGGCTGCCCAGCCGTTGCCCTTGTAATCCACCTGCCTAAAATCCTTGAGTCCGTCGAGGTCCGTAATGTCGTCGATCTGCATCCGGCTGGGATTGTCCACAGCGCAAAAGATGGACGGCAGGCTTTCTATCATTGGCTCTTCCGAAAAATAGATGAACTGCTTTCGCACATCCGTGGGGTTGGTACACAAGCTGTCCGCCTTGCCGGAGTGAACCAGTTCCTGCGCGATGGGCCAGTCATACCCCCTGTGCTCCACAGTGTACCCCATGCGCGTACCGAGCAGGT
>JAFLJW010000219.1 GCA_022712815.1 Pseudodesulfovibrio sp.
AATGGTCAGCAGGATTGCCGGTTCGATATTTCCGCATCCACTGCTCTTGGTCCCAAGCATTTCAATGTCTCCATCTCCACCATGTCGGAGATATCGGACTCGTTCACCGGCTATGCCGTCATCCTGGACGACATCACGTTCCGGATCGAGATGGAAAAGCAGTTGGCAAGTGAGCGCAATCGGGCCACCCACTATCTTGATATTGTCGGCTCCATCGTTGTTGTTCTGGACGCCTCGGGGGCAGTCACTCTCATCAACCGGACAGGCTGCCGCACCCTGGGCTATGGCGAACACGAACTCCTTGGCCGGAACTGGATTGATCTCATCATACCCAAAGAACAAGGTGACGAAATACGAGACTATCTTTCTCTAATCTTCACCAACCAAATCGAAATAGATGACGAACATGTCAACTATGTCACCACCAAAGCCGGGCAGCATCGCCTGATTTCCTGGAAAAACCGACTGCTCTCCAATGAAGAGGGAATCCCCATAGGCATCCTGAGTTCCGGGATGGATATCACCGAACAAAACGAAGCCGAAGAGGCTCTGGCCGAAAAGGAACTGTGGCTCAGAAACACATTCGTCGCCTTGGGTGAAGCCGTACTCATCCTCACCCCGGACCGCATGATCCTCGATGCCAACCCGGCAGCCGAAGCCATGTTTCAGATGGCAAATGAGGAGTTCGACAACATCTCGGTTGAAGCTCTGCACATCGACCATGAGCATTACTTTGATTTCGGCAGCCGGTCGCAGGCGGCTTTTGCCGTGGGAGAAACAGCCGTCTTCGAGTTTTCACTACGCCGCAAGAACGGCGAAATATTCCCGACCGAGCATTCGGTTTCGCTCATCACCGGGGACGATGGTGCTTCCCTGGGCATTGTCAGTGTTATCCGCGACATCTCCGACCGTAAAAAGTCCGAACAAGAACTCAGGCAGAGCGAAGAAAAATTCCGCCGTATTTTTGAAACCATCGAGGAAGGATACATCGTCACGGATCTCGACGGCATCATCCTCATGGTCAACCCGGCCACATGCTCCCAGCTTGGATACACGGAATCGGAACTCATCGGGGCAGACATGGGTCTGATCTATTCCAACACCGACGAGCGCACCCGCTTCAAGTCCTCCATCGTGACCAAAGGATCGATTCGCAGTGCCCAAATGACTGCTTCGCGGAAGAACGGATCGACCATCATAGTTGAAGCAAATGCCCATCTCGTGCGCAATGAAGATGGAGTACCTGTAGCAATGGAAGGGACATTCAGGGACATCACCGAACGGATCGAAGCCGACGAAATTCTCCGCGAGCGGGAGAAGCAGTACCGCGCCTTTTTCGAGAACAATCATGCCATAATGCTGCTGGTGGACCCCAGAACCGGGGACATCGTGGATGCCAATCCTGCCGCCAGCGAGTTTTACGGCTACTCGTGCGACACAATGCGGACCATGCTCATCTCGGATATTACGGCCCAGACAGAAACGGAAATATACCAGGAAATGGTCACGGCAAAACAGGAAAAACGGGTCTACTTCATCTTCAAGCACAAACTGGCCAACGGCGAAACCCGGGATGTCGAGGTCTACTCCGGCCCGATCATGGTCCAGGGCAACCAGTTGCTCTACTCCGTCATCCACGATGTCACCGAGCGAGTCCGGCTGGAACGCGAAATGAAGCGGCTTGCCACCACCGATACCCTGACCGGCGTCAACAATCGCCACCAGTTTTTCTCCCGTGCAGCGCAGGAGCTTGGGCGTGCCAAGCGTTACGACCACCCGCTGGTCGTGCTCATGCTCGACATCGATTATTTCAAATCCATCAATGACACGTATGGTCATCAAGCTGGTGATGTGGTTTTGAAGGCTCTCTCGGCCATGGCCATCACCACCCTGCGCGAGCCAGATGTCTTCGGGCGCATCGGCGGCGAAGAATTCGCGGCAGCCCTTCCGGACACCGACATGGATGCAGGCCTGCACGTTGCCGACCGGTTGCGAGACGAGCTTAGCAAGCTCAAGGTCCAGGCAAAAAATGCGGACATCACTTTCACTGTCAGCATCGGTATCACGCTTGCCCACGCAGAGGATCAGGACATCGAGGAAACCATCAATCGTGCAGATGAAGCCCTCTACAAGGCCAAGAGAATGGGAAGAAACCGAGTCGAGAAGAGTTGAGGCATGTCGAAAGTTCTTGCCAACTAATACCCAGACCTCAAAGAACGCCCCGCCCTCACCAGTCACCCCTCCCTTGCCCCATGAATTTATCCGGCTTTTCACCTCTGATAATGCTTCTCACATAGTGAGATTTCATCGGAAAAACCTTGACGTTTTGCGAGGGGTTTGGAATACGATTCTAAGTTATACGTGAGGTTTTTCACAATTCACTAAAAGCATACTTGTGAAATGTCAGGGTTCCAGGCCTCGGAGACCGGAGGTAATCAAACATTTTACCAGTTTTTACGAGTAGATAATGATATTTGAATCCGTGCTTGCCGAGCGTAAGGCCGAGTTGTCTGAAAAATGGGCGGATCTGGTTCTCCAGACCTACCCCAAGGAAACCCAGAAAATCTGGGGTCGACAAAAAGATCGTTTTCAAAACCCGGTGGGGGCTGCCATCATCGAGGCAACCCGGGAATTGTTCGATCAGATGCTCGACTGGCAGGATGCCGGGAAGATCGCCGAGGGGCTGGATACGCTCATCCGTATCCGCAGCGTGCAGGACTTCTCGCCATCACAGGCCATCAGCTTCGTCTTTTTGCTGAAGAAACTCCTTCGCGACGAGTTCTTCAAGCCGATGAAAGAGGATGGGACTCTGGATGATTTGCTTCGGTTCGAGGCCAAGATAGACAATATGGCCATGATGTCTTTTGACATCTACAGCAAAGGTCGCGAACAAATTTACCGGCTGCGCGTGGACGAAGTGAAACGCGCCCAGACCAATCTGCTCAGGAAGGCCGGTATGATAGTGGACGTTACGGTCGAGGAATCGACTGATTAGGAATGTGTTTTGGGGGTTGGTGTTGACGTTTGAGGGGAGTAGCAAGGGCGCAGGACAGAATGTTAAATCGGGGCCGGGGCAGATGCCCTCGCATTCGGTTTTTCACACATACGCTCAAGTTGTTCTTTTTTCACCCATCACGAATCACCAAAACTCGATCCAAAAATGGCAGACCTCCCGGGACTTCCCCGGCAGGTCCAACCTTCAAGCGAGGTGACGGTAGATGAATGCTCTTTACTCACTTCTGTTCGTCTTTCTCCTGGTGTTGATCCCGTTGTTCGGGGTAGGCGCAGCGCACATGAGGTCTTTCTTCGGTGCCAGCCTTCCGTACACGGCGTTCACCATCTTCCTTATTGGCTTTATTTATAAAGTCATCAACTGGGGTCGGAGCCCTGTTCCGTTCCGTATCCCCACAACCGGTGGTCAGTTCAAATCCTTTGATACCAAGCTGTTCCCGCAGAACAAGTATGACTGTCCTCAGACCGGCGCCCAGACCTTTGTGCGCATGGTCCTGGAAGTCTTTGCTTTTCGTTCCCTGTTCCGCAACACCAAGGTATCGCTGCACGACACCAAAAACGGCCCTGTGGTCGCGTACAAGTCGAGCAAATGGCTGTGGGCTTTTGCCATCACGTTCCATTATTCCTTTTTCATTATTGTCCTGCGGCATCTTCGCCTGTTCCTTGAGCCGGTCCCGTTCTTCGTGAACGGCCTGGACTTCATCGACGGGATTTTGCAGATTGGCGCACCCGTCATGTACCTGGCTGATGTCGGCCTGGTTATCGGCGTGCTGCTGCTGCTCGGACGCAGGCTCATTGACCCCAAGATCAATTACATCTCGTATGTCTCCGACTACTTCCCGTTGTTCTTGATCCTGGCCATCGCCCTGTCGGGCATCTACATGCGCTACTACGCCAAGGTCGATGTCATTGCGATCAAGGAGCTGACCATGGGTCTGGTGACTTTCAGTTACCAAATCCCGGAAACCATCAGCGTCTCCTTCTTCATCCACATCTTCCTGGTCAGTACCCTCATGATTTACTTCCCGTTCAGCAAGCTGATGCACTTTCCCGGTGTTTTCATGTCCCCGACACGGAACTTGCCGAACGACACACGCGCAAAACATCACGTGAATCCCTGGAACGATCCGAACATCAAGGCCCACGCCTATGCGGATTACGAAAAGGAATTCGGTGTACCCATGGCTGAGGCCGGCCTGCCTCTGGATAATCCGGAAAATGGCAAAGCCCCCGAAAAAGATGAGGCTTAGGGTTCACTTATCAAGGTGATACTTCTTTATTTAGGAGAGAAGAAATATGTCCGACATCCCAAAAGCAGATGAGCTCTTCAAGAGCATAGACTACACTCCGCCAATCTCAGGTTGGATGGAGACCCCGGTGGACTTTTCGCCGGGCAACTGGTGTTATCCCGCCAAGCCGGGAAAAATGGAGTACATGGAAACCAAGCTCCCCGGCCTGTGGGGTCCGGCTCGCGAGTGGAGTCCGGGCAATGATGACTGGAAGCTCCCCGCCGACTGGAAGGAAATCGTGGTCAACGGTTTCCGTGAACGGCTGAAAAAATTCCGTACACTCCAGCTGTTCATGGACATCTGTGTCCGTTGCGGCGCCTGCGCCGACAAGTGCCACTTCTTCATTGGTTCCGGCGATCCCAAGAACATGCCTGTTCTCAGGGCCGAACTGATGCGTTCGGTCTACCGCGGCGAGTTCACCCTTGCCGGAAAGATCCTGACCAAGCTGACCGGTTCCCGCGTCATGGAAGAAGATGTCCTGAAAGAATGGTTCATCTACTTCTATCAATGTACCCAGTGTCGTCGTTGTTCCCTGTATTGCCCCTACGGCATTGATACAGCGGAAATGACCATGATGGCACGTGAGCTGATGCATCTGGTTGGCCTGAACACCAACTGGATCATGGAGCCTGTCTCCAACTGCAACATTACCGGTAATCACCTCGGCATCCAGCCCCACGCCTTCAAGGACATCGTGGACTTCATGGTTGATGATATCGAGGAAATCTGCGGCCATAAAGTCAAGGCCCCGCTCAACGAGCATGGCCATGAGATTCTGTTCATCACCCCTTCCGGTGATGTCTTTGCTGATCCCGGCATCTACACCTTCATGGGTTACCTGATGCTGTTTGATAAAATTGGTCTCGACTACACCATGTCCACCTATGCATCAGAGGGCGGCAACTTCGGTTCGTTCACCAATAACGAAACCATGAAGAAGCTCAACGCCAAGATGTACGCCGAAGCCAA
>JAFLJW010000017.1 GCA_022712815.1 Pseudodesulfovibrio sp.
TTTGTTGCCAGCTTCGACTTTGAGCAAATCTACATTAAGTTCAAGACCTTCTTCAACGCGGTACTGTTTTCCGCCGGTCTCGATGATAGCAAACATAATTAAAACCTCCGGTTCGTAAGAGGAGGCAACCTAGCCGCAACACGCGGTCTAGTCAAGTCTCTTCTGCAATTTTTTCGTTTTTTTGCGGCTCAAACAATAGTCTGATACTCCTTGCTCAAATCAGGGAGAATTTAATGCCGAAATTGTTTTTGTCGTTGCTCATTTTTTTGCTCTTTGCAGTGGCCGGATGTGCCGGCCAAGCTACCCGTCATGTCGAGCGAGCCAGGATTGAACGTTGCCTGTCCACACCCTGTGGAGCAGAGATAGTCTATCCTGACATGGTTATCAACTATACAATCGTTCGGGAACCTTCAGACGAATACGTCCTGTCCGGCACGGCCATGCCAAGGGGGATGGCGGCGACAACGCAAGTTGATCTGGCTGTTATCAGTATCGAACTGGTCCGGGACGTTACCATATTCGAGAGCTATTCATTCCCCATGATCGGGCGTGACTTGACTGAGCCTCTTCGATTCAGGAAGCGTTTCACACCCAGCGGCGGCTTTGACGGCATTACCTTGAATTGGGATATCCGGTATTTGTAGAAGAAGGCTGGTAACATAAATATTGTTATCAGCTTGACGGCTTCGTTTTTTTCTCTAATAAATACGGGTATTGGTATGTGTAAATAGATTTGTTGTCATGAGTAGCTAAAACGAGAGGAGGTTGGATTGCGTTGTTTCAAATTGCTTGTATCGGCTTCATTGGTTTTGTTCCTTCTGGCTGGGTGCAAAAGTACACAGTATCGATGGATTTCGACAACTGGGCTGCCAGAGGATACCAAGCGTACCTTTGTGCTAAAAAACATGAAGATCGAGTATTGCCTGGTCAGAGATTCGGCTGAGGGCGACTATTATTTTGAGGGACTCGCCCGTAGTTGTGGTGGGAATAGGATCGGAAAGATAACTTCCGCTGACTTCAAGCTGGTCCTGTTTAATGGAGACGAAATGGTCAAGCTTGTTCCGTTGTTTGAGAAAGGAAATGCTTTGGATAAATCCATATCTTTGCACAAAACGTTTCATTACGATGGGCCTTTTGACTACGTGGGCTTTGGTTGGAAGATTAGATATATGTATTAATTCGTTTTTATGTGGTTGTTCAAGCCAATTATTGTTGCGCCCGAGCCAGCACCAATATATCCACCCCAGCGGCTCCGGCTCGTTTGAGAGTCCGGGTGCACTCGTTTAAGGTGGACCCGGTGGTATAGACATCATCCACGACGAGCGCGACCATGTCCTTGACCTTGTTTGAATCTGCTGCAAAGGCTCCCTTGATGTTGACCTGTCGTTCTGCCAGACCGAGCCGTGTCTGCGGGAGTGTGTGGCGGGTGCGAATCAGCCCGTTTGCTAGCACCGGCCTGTCCAGTTTTTCCCCCAATATTCGCGCCAGTTCCTTGCTTTGATTGAATCCGCGCCAGAGGAGCCGGCGGGTGTGCAGAGGGACCGGGATGATGATGTCCGGTATGCGTGCGTTATTTCCCTTAAATGCCCGGCAGGCCATATCTGCCAGCAGGTGAGTCCTGCCGAATCCGTTGTTGAATTTGTAGCTCAGGATAAGATCCCGCAACCTGCCTGTGTACTGTCCGTAAAAATGAAGGGTGTCCCATGGTGGAGGCTCATGACGGCACTGGGCGCAGTGTGTCGGCGGGTCTTCGTTCGTGCCGAACAT
Organism: Pseudodesulfovibrio sp.; assembly: GCA_022712815.1. Taxonomy (GTDB): domain Bacteria; phylum Desulfobacterota; class Desulfovibrionia; order Desulfovibrionales; family Desulfovibrionaceae; genus Pseudodesulfovibrio. The sequence goes on from JAFLJW010000017.1 coordinate 1,768, forward strand.
GATGCCGCATTGCGGGCAATAGCCGCCGGTTCTGGGCTGTATCTCATCGGCACAGGCTGGGCAGAGGGAATTGTGGATATTGTCGGTGATCACGCCGCAGACAGGGCAGCGGGTCATGGTCAGACCCATGCGGCTGGCGAGTTTCTGCATTATCTGAAGCATGGCGATCAGGAAGCCGTTTTCCAGGCCTGCCTGCCGAGTTCGACTATCTGCGTCTCGAAATCAGTTTGTTCGGCCAGATCGTTGTGTTCGTCCATGCCCCGAAAGACAAGGGGATCGGCAAGGGTTAAATTGAAATTATGCACAAAGTATTTCAGGGTGACTTGTGCGCCATCAAAGAGTTTTTCACCCTTGGGGCGTCCGGCCACTAATACCGCATGGGCCGTGCGTCTGGGGAGATCGGCAACCCACTTCTCGCCGGTCCTTTTGGCGGTCCAGAACTGCTGGCTGCGGTCGATTAAGGTCTTGAACATGGACGGCAGGTGGTAGAAATAGATTGGGGAGGCAAAGAGCACGGTCGGGGCTGTGAAGAACGGCCCGAAAAGTTTCCACGCCTCGTCTTTTTTGCCGAGGATGCATCGCTCACGCCCCCGGCGGTCCACGGATTTGTCGCAGAAACCACAGGCCAGACAGGGTATGATTTCATGGTTGCGGATATAAATGATATCCGCCTCGCCACCAGCTTCGCGCACACCGCGGGCAAGGAGATCGGCTGCCTGGTCGGTATTGCCGCCCCGGCGGTGGCTGCATGCGTAGATGGCTGCGTTGTTCATTCCTGTTCCTTGTCGTAGCGCGGTTTCTTGCGCGTCATGTGCGCCACGGCATGCTCTTCGAGTTCTTCGATTTCAAGGTCCCAATCCGTGTGGATATACATCGCATGGCGCACCTGATCAGCCCCGGCAAGGGAAATCAGTGCTTTGATTCTGTCGGCCTTGGCGAAACGGAGATACCAACCTACCTCCAGTCCCACGCCTCAACACTTGTCGCGGATATCTATTTCAACGATTTTACTCATGTTTATTCCGAGTATTTTTTCTTTGTTGATCTTGTATGCTGTTCAAAAAAAGCGTGAGTGCAAGGCGCAAGAAGAAGGCAGGGCCGAAGCGTATTTTTTAATACGTGAGGGTCTGGCTTCTTCGCAGCAACGCAGCAAGCGGGCTTTTTTCAACAGCATGCTAAAATCTCGTAAAAAAGGGGTTGTGATTCATTTCGTCACCAGCCGTTGTTTCCGGGCCGTGACCGGACAGGAGCAGGGTCTCTGGCGGCAGGGAGAATATATGTTCGGTGACCGATGCCTTGAGCACATCAAGATCGCCGCCGGTGAAGTCGGTGCGGCCAATGGACCGGTAGAAGATCAGGTCACCCACAAAGGCTGCTCCGGCTTCGGGAAAATAGTAGGTCAGGCTGCCGAGCGAGTGGGTATCCATGATCAGGCACACAAGTATCCTGCCGAGCTTTCCGGTGGTCAGCAGCAGCGTGTGGCTATCGCCCGTTCTCTGGCGATGAAGCCCAAGGTCATGCTCTTTGACGAGCCGACCTCGGCCTTAGACCCGGAAATGATCAATGAGGTTCTTAATGTAATGAAGGATCTGGCGCGCGAGGGCATGACCATGCTTTGCGTTACTCATGAAATGGGCTTTGCTCGTGAAGTGTGTGACCGCGTCCTTTTCATGGACGAGGGCGTGGTGGTCGAGCAGGCCCCGCCGGAAGAGTTTT
>JAFLJW010000018.1 GCA_022712815.1 Pseudodesulfovibrio sp.
ATACTGGTTGCTGGCGTAGGCCACAGCCGGTAAAGTATTTCGTAGACGAGACTCGCCTTGTGCGAGCCTTGCGTCTTCTTTCATACCGAAAGATATCTGCCATACGCTTCACTGACTGTGTCCCAATATTACTTGGGGCAGGCTTTTCTGTGTCCTTTTCAGCAATCACTTCTTTTGCGTACCTTTCGTGGAGTAACGAGCCTCGTGCTTCGTTTGCACGGACTGCTCGTTATTCGTTGGTCGAAATCTTGACCATCAAACCATAGTGTCATTCAAGGAGTGAAATAATGCAGATCACAAAAGAACTGCCCAACGATATCGAACGCATTTCGCAGATACATTACGCCGCCTTCAAGGGGCATCCCATGCACAAACCCGGCGCGGAGCCAGTCGAGCACCTCATAGTGGAGCGTCTGCGCGCCTCAAATGCTTTGAGCCTTTCTCTCTTGGTGGAAGTGAATCAGGAAGCGGTGGGGCATATTGCCTTTTCGCCAGCGACTGTCGGAGAGTGCGCTCTCGGATGGTACCTTCTCGGTCCCATAGGTGTCATGCCTGAGCATCAAGGCAAGGGCGTTGGTTCCGCCTTGATGCACGAGGCGCTGCTTCAGATGAGGAACATGGATGCTCTCGGCATAGTGCTGGTTGGTGATCCGGAATTCTACAAGCGTTTCGGTTTCAAGAATATGCCGAACCTTTCCTGGAAGGGAGTGCCGGACCAGTTTGTTCAGGCCTTGTCCTTTACTGAAGTCCACCCGGAAGGCGAAATAATTGCGCATGATGCCTTCAATGCATCAGACTCATAGCAGATCATCTGTAATGTAAGAATTGCTTAACCTGTATTGGTTAAGCACCCCAGGGGGAAGGAGGCTACAGCTTTCTTCCCCCTTTTGGGCTTCCTCTGGTGTCATCTCCTGGTGAAAATTCTGTGGAAAGTTTAGCGGATAAACACTTTGAATGTACGATTTTCATGCTTCCATTGGAACGAGAACACCGCAAAATATTTAAACTTTTTTAACAGCCCACGTAATAGCGGAGAAAGCCGTCTTTGCCTTGTTTCTTGACGGCGTACATGGCGGAGTCGGCATTCTTGAGAAGTTCGGCAGATGTTTCTCCATCGGTCGGGGTTATGCTGATGCCGATACTGGCCCCTATCCGGCATGAGCGATTTTCGATGTTGAAATCTTTTTTCAGGGCATTGACGATACGGACAGCCACAACCGTGGCATCATCGTCCGTCTCGATGTGCGACAATATGGCGCAAAATTCATCACCGCCAAGCCGGGCCAGAGTGTCGCCTTCACGGATACAGGTCATGAGCGTTTCCGACACTTTTTTCAGCAGGCCATCACCTACATCATGACCGAAAGAGTCGTTGACCTGCTTGAATCCGTCTAAATCTACATAAAGCAGGGCAACAGAGTTTTTGTCGCGCCGGGAACGTTTCAGGGCTTGGTTCAATCTGTCGAAGAACAGGCGTCTGTTCGGCAGGCCGGTCAAGACGTCATGCATGGCCTGCTGGCGTAGTTCTTCCTGGGCGTATTGCCGTTTTTTGATCTGATCTGAAAGGCGGTGCGCCCAGTAGGACATGATCAGTATGGCAATGAACCAGACCGAGCAATGCCAGATGAGGACATGTTTCAGGTGAAAGTTCTGGATGGTGTAAAACGGGGCCATGGGAACGGAAACGCTCAGGCCGCCTATGATGTCGCCAATTTTGTACCCTTGGTCAGCGTGGCAGCGCAGGCATCCTTTGGTCACGATCAGCGGCTTGATCAGGCGCATATATGTTTTGCCGTCAATCTCATGTATTCCACTGAATTCCTTAGCTTTATTGTGAAACATCTCAAGGCCGACCCGCTCCCATTCGTCGGGTGAATTTTGCGGGCGCAGGGGGGAAAGGCTGGTTATATGGCCGCGAAGGCCGAGGGTCCGGCTGCCCAGTTCATGGATTTGGCGGGTCATGTACGATGGGTTGATCAGCGTCAGATCCACGCCTGATCTGGTCGTTACATCACGTTCGGGTATAGTGAGATATTTATTGGGTAGTTGGGTCGCTGTAATTTTGACATAAACCCCACCGACCATGGAATTCCATTGTCTGAAAAGTATATCGCGGTCAATGGCGGAACGGGTCTGAATTCGGGCCATTTCCTTGATTTCAGCATGGTATTGGGTTTGGTTTGCTACATATGACAGCGTAAGGGTGAGAGTCCATCCAAAGAAAATGAGCCAGAAATAGATGCGCCAGTTGATTCGGTGGTGCTTTCTGGTGTCATTGGAATCCATGGGACCTTCTGTTTCTAATGAGTGTGAGTCGTTATAAACATAGGCATTTCAGTCAATATCCCCGTGACCGCAGTTTATTGCAGTGCAGGTTTCAGGATAAGCGCGTCATAGGCTTGTCTGAATTGCTTCTCTTGTCCGGGCGGGGCATAGGGTGACAGTATTTTGAAGAGTTGCCCGGAACGGATATATTCCCGCATGGCCACATCTATTCGATCAAGGGCTTCCTGGCCCCATTTTGTTTTTGGAGCCGTAAAGTATCCAGGAATGAATTTGACAGGTTGCTCAATCGTTGGAACCATAACTATTTTATCTTTGAAGTCTAGGCGTGTGTTCAGGAAGGCCGCTGCTTGCGGATCGGCGATTGTCCAGTCCACTCTGCCGCGGACGATCATGTCTATGAGCATGGTCACGCCTTCGGGAGAGCTGACCGCTCGCAGCTGGTCTCTGTTGGCAGTGACCATATCTTGAAATTTTCCATAGTTCGCACCGGGAATGTATCCAAAATTCAGCTGATCGTTTTCAAAAAGGGCTTTGATTGAAACGGTTCCGTTCGGGGCAAGTTTTGCCCTGTCTTCCATTCTCATGGCAATCATCGACGTGCTTCCGAGACGGCAGGGAAGCTTTGAATAATACATGACCTCTTCCCGGACAGGAGATTTGAACATGCCGAGGATAAGCACTTGCCTTCCTTCTTTCAAATCGGTGACCATTCGGTTGGGAGGAGCCAGAATCGCGCGCTGGTGATAGTATGGCACCTCCTTGGAGAGCATGTCCATTATCTCGACACCAAACCCGATAGTCTGATTCTTTTCGATCATGAAGATGGGAGGAAAATGGAAATAGAGCCAGGTTGCCTCTTTGGAAGATTCAGCCGCAGCGACCATGCCAAATAACGGCAGGGCGATACAAAGGCAGATTGTGCTGGTATATAGAGGGATGGAGGATCGCATACATCTCATGGGGTTGGAGTAAAAAACCACCAAATCTACTTCATATTAGCAAATAGTTATCCTTTTTAGAGGTAAATATAAATGTTTTTTTAATAGTACTTGGTTTTTATCTGTTTTAATCGGGCCAGAATCTTCATGGTCACAAAACCTGTCAGAAGCCAGATCGCTATTGCCGTCAGACCTGTTCCGCCGCCCAGCATGGGATTGGCATCAGGGAATACCCACATCCAGATACCAAAGCCTTGGGCATTGATTGCCCCGTGGATGAACGCGGCCAGTATGCTCGACTTGTAGTGCAACGTCATTTCATTGAGAAACAATCCGAAGGCGGTGGTCAGCACGCACATCATCGCAATACCGCCGATGGGATGGCCCGGATAGTTGAAACCCGCATATACGATTGGCCCGTGCCAGAGTCCCCAGAGAATACCAAGGAGTATGTACGCCCTTATTTTGCCAAGCGGCATGAGTCGGGGGAGCAAAAATCCTCGCCAGCCGATTTCCTCTCCAAGGCTGAAAATGAAAAATATGAGCGGCCCGAGAAAAATGGAGAGCGGCAGTATGGTCTGGATAATTGTACTCTGACTGATTTCCATGCCGGACATTTCAGTCAGGCCCTTCATTGCCGGATCGAAACCGGACAAGCCAAGCATCCACGTCAACAGGTACATGGAGCAAATGGCGAGCGGAGCTATGAGAAAGGTCAGGAGATACGGACCGACAGATCCCAACCTGAGGGCAAGGGCCGGAACCAGTTCCCGTATTGATTTTCCTTCAATGACTTTTGTGACAAACAAACCGGCCAGACCGGGAATCCACATGACGGTCAGAAGCAGAAGGGTGGGGGTGTACTGGCCATTCTCGCCATCGAAACGGACACCGTTTGCGATTTGGGTAAATTGAATCGCAAAGGTGGCCCCGAAGGCAAGGATGATGAACCAGAGGACAGACTTTACGTCCACCCTCTGATTTTTATTGGTACTCATGGCTGAAGAATCTATCCCAGCCAGGGCCTGTTAGTCCATACCCGGTTTGCAGGTGACATGGCAGATGCCAGTGGGAGTTTCCACCGCATGCGGGAAGTATCTGGCTCTGAATCTGAGGGCCACGTGGACCAGCGCGATGAGCATCGGCACCTCCACCAACGGACCGATTACCGCAGCGAATGCCACGCCGGAATCAATGCCGAACACGGCGATGGCAACCGCGATTGCCAGCTCGAAGTTGTTGGAGGCCGCCGTGAAACTGAGTGTGGCGGATTGCTCGTAGGTCGCTCCGGCCTTGGCCGACAGGTAAAAGGAGACCAGGAACATGACCAGAAAATAAATGCACAGCGGGATGGCGATGCGGACCACATCCATGGGAAGCTCGACAATGAATTCGCCCTTGAGCGAGAACATTATCAGGATGGTGAAAAGCAGGAAAACAAGGGTTATCGGGCTGATGGAGGGTATGAATTTTGTCTCATACCAATCCCTGCCCATCATCTTCACGCCGATCAGTCGGGAGGCCATGCCAGCCATGAACGGGATGCCGAGATAGATGAACACGGACTCGGCGATCTGGCCCATGGAGATATCCACGACCACGCCTTCAAGTCCGAACCAGCCAGGCAGGATGGTGATGAAGACATATGCGTAGACCGAAAACAGCAACACCTGAAAAATGGAGTTGAACGCGACCAGACCGGCGCAGTATTCAGTATCGCCGTCGGCCAGATCGTTCCAGACGATGACCATGGCGATGCACCGGGCCAGACCGATGAGAATCAGCCCGATCATGTATTCGTGATAGCCGGACAAAAAAGAGATGGCCAGGCCGAACATCAGCACAGGCCCGATGATCCAGTTTTGC
>JAFLJW010000019.1 GCA_022712815.1 Pseudodesulfovibrio sp.
ATATCGCCGTATTCGACCAGCGTTTCGAGTTTCTCCTGGCCAAAAGTTCGCACGATGAGACCGTCCGCGTATCGGGAAAGAACCCGTGCGGTATCCTTGAGCGGCTCGCTACGTCCCAACTGGGAATCCCGTGAGGCGATAAAAACAGGGTTACCGCCGAGCTGTCGGACACCCACCTCAAAGGACACGCGGGTCCGGGTGGACGCTTTCTCGAAAATAAGCAGCAGCGTCTTGCCAGCCAGAAGATCGGTCCGGACTTTGTTGTCCTTCATTTCCCTGGCCCGCAACAAAACCTGCTTGGCCTCATCCTTGGGGATGTCCAGAATAGTCAAAAAATGCTTGGGCATCGTACATTTACTCCATCATCGATTAGCAATTACTTGCGAAAGAGAAGGAGTCTGGACCATATTAATATGAATGTAAAGAAATTTGGAGTAGGCCCAGACATTGAAAATCATCCCCAAAAGCAACTACAACCACACATACTTATTAATGATTTTGCAGCCATTCATAAAACTGACTCAGACTCAACTGACGGCTGGCCGGGCCGCTGCGCACGTAGAATTCCTCGTTTTGCCCATTTTTCAAGATGGCGGGAACAGCCGCTGGCGTGCAATAGGCGCGGAGAACACGCTTGCCCTGCACCTCAATGATGGTCGTATTGATATAGCGGGAAAATTCGGTGCCGATCTGCTGGTTGACCAGATTATTGAAATGCAAGAGAGCTTTATCGTCGTTACCGAGCCCGTCCTCTTCAAATCCGGCGACCACCCCGTTGTCGGCCACGCCCACAAGCAAAGTCCCGCCTTCGGAATTCATGAACCCGGCCACTGTCTTCATGTTCGCGTGTTCGATTTCCTTGCCGTTCTTGCCTGCCTTCAAATTAAACCTGAGCGTCTGCTTGAATTCCAGCCTGCCGCTCTCTCCTTCCGCAATGAGTTTCAGCACGTCCTCGGCAGTCCGGGCCGCCTGCTTCCACATCCCCATGGCTTCAATCCGGGCGCGGTTTCTATGCAACAGGAGTAATGCACATACTGCCATGAACAACAAGAAACCGCCGAACACCTGAATAAAAGTATCGCTCGTCAAGGTTGAAACTATGTTCTTGAACGGCAGGGCCACGCCAAGGGACATGGTATCGCCAAAGACCGACAGCGGCAGGACATACGCCCACCAGACTTCACCGTTTACAGTATAGGAAAAAGGAGCCTTGCGTTTGCCGGAGTTAGCCGTCAACTGCGCCGAGGCCCTGGCTATGACTGGGTCGGCCACCTCGTCCGCGGGAAGAGCTTTACTCGCACGGTCGCCCAGCACCTTGTCGTCCCTGCTGTCATGAATAGGCAGCACCTTTCCGGTTTCCCAAAAGATGAAGACCTTTTCCGCCCCGCCTTTTTCCGCACCACCCAACTGGTTGACCACCGCATCAATGGGAAAGACATACGACACCATAAGTCCCACGCCCTTGCTGGTCTGGACAAGGGAAGATGCGGTAACCCAGGATTCACCGGCATGATGAAAACGATATGAACTGCGCCAGTTGATCTGACCGGGCATGAGATGCCTGAATTCTTCGGACAGAGCTTTATCCACCGATTGCCGGTCAAAGTTGGTTTTATGACCGACATCCACATGTGACCCGTCAGTTTTCCACAAGGTCCAGACCACGGACTTGTCGTTGTCCTGTCCGGGTACAGTCTCAGCCAGGCCATCGGGCTTGCGCGTGAGCATGTAGACCAGTCCCTGCCCATCGGCAACCATCACCGAGGTCAGGGCTTTATGACGATCAAATATCTTCCTGAACTCGGTACGCAGATCCGCTGGCTTGAGGCTTTCAACGACTTCCGAACCAATTTCGCCATTGGCATTGCTGACGGCATTGACCAACACGGTCACCGCGCCGGATAACCCCCTGGCCGAACTTTCCACCGCAAATACTGCGGCGTCACGACGAACGTCACGTACTCCCCAAAAAGCAAAAACACCGATAGCCACAACCACGAAAATCACTCCGAAAAAAAGTATCCGGTACAGGTCCTTGCCCTTGATGACTTTTCGTGCTGGCATATCTACTCTCTCCCTCTTGCGTCAGCATATTCAAGCAACACACGATCCACCGCCGCATCAGTCAAATCATACATTACATCGCTATGATCGTAACCAGCCAGATGCAATATACCATGGGCCAGAAGCCGGGCCAGATGGGCCACTGGTGGTTGGCCGTACAGACCAGCCTCACGGGACAAGGCGTCAACGGAAAGAGCCAGTTCTCCAATAAAAACAAATGAATCCTGCTCCAAGTCGCCTTCATCGCCGACAATGATATCAGAATCGCCTGACTCGGATTCGCCACGAGCAGGAAAGCTTAGAATATTGGTTGGACCGCTGCACCCCATGTACTTTTCATTGAGCCGGGTGATTTCACGATCATCGACCAGCTTGATGGAAAAGGAATCGCCAGACAACTCCAGAGAGTCCAGAATGAGGAGCACCAACTCAATCAGCTCGTGCCGGGACAAGGGAAAATTAGGATCGAGCCGGGTTTCACGTATGACCTTGATCTGACTGGACATACCCTACTCTCTGCCAGCCTCATGCCTGTCGTAGGCCTTGACAATACGGCCCACTAGCGGATGACGGACAACATCGCGATCATCAAAGAGAATGACCTTGACGCCTTTGACCCCCTTGAGAATGGTCCGGGCATGTAGAAGCCCTGAATTGGAATGGACAGGCAGGTCAATCTGCGTGACATCGCCGGTAATCACGGCCTTTGAACCAAAACCAAGCCGCGTCAGGAACATTTTCATCTGCTCCGGTGTCGTGTTCTGAGCCTCGTCCAGAATAATGAATGCATCGTTCAAGGTGCGTCCGCGCATGAAGGCCAGCGGCGCAATCTCGATGACACCCGTATCCTGATAGTCCTGCACCTTGGCAAAATCCAGCATGTCATGCAGAGCGTCATACAACGGCCTGAGATACGGATTAATCTTTTCCGCCAGATCTCCGGGCAGGAAACCGAGCTTCTCACCGGCCTCCACTGCCGGGCGGGTGAGCACGATACGCTTGACCTCGCGTCTGGCAAGTGCGCCCACAGCCATGGCAACGGCCAGGTAAGTCTTGCCGGTTCCGGCGGGACCGATACCGAAAGTCATGTCGCTTTCACGGATGGCGTCCAAATACTCGCGCTGGTTGAGTGACTTGGGAGAAATGGTCCGCTTGCCGGAGGTGGCGTACACATCGCCCTTGAAGATCTCGCTCACATCGGCAGACGGCTGACGTTCCAAAATTCGGCAGGCATAATCCACATCCTGCGGATAGATATTCTTGCCCTTCTTGAGCATCCCATAGAGCTGCGAAAGCACCTGCGCGGCGAGTTTAGCCTTGCCGTCCTCTTCATCCGGCGCATGGATGGTCACGGTGCTGCCCCGGCTCTCGATGGACACGTCTATGCGCTCACCCAAAAGCTTTAAGTGCTGATTCTGTGGTCCAAAAAGCTGGCTCGCCAATTGGCCATCGTCAAATTCCAGTTTGGTTGCAGACAGTTTCATTTCCTCCAAAATCATTTACCTCTCAAGAACATCCATTTACACGCCTGCCTTTCCATCAGGTTGGCGATTTCGTACAGGGCGGCACCCATCATGCTCATACCGAGTATGCCGGTGAACATGCCCAGGTAGTCCATGGCACCCCACGCGTCCATGATCATATATCCCAGCCCCCGTGAGGTGGCAAAGGATTCGACAAAGAATAAGACTGCAACGGACACGCCGGTGCCGAGCCTGAGCGCGGTGAAGCCATGGGGCAACGCCGCCGGAATCAGCACCTCCCGGAGAACATCCCACTGGGAACCGCCAAGGGAACGGACCGAATCATAGTATTTCGGATTGATGGCGCGTACCCCGTCGCGTGTCGTGACCAATATCTGATAGCCGAGAATCAAGGCTATCATGGCGATTTTGGCTGCATCTCCCAGACCGAGCAGCAACAGGAAAATCGGCAGCAGCACGATCTTTGGAATCGGATAAGTCAAAAAGATGAATGGAGCCAGTAGGTTGTCAATGCGCTTCACACTGCCCATGATCAATCCCAAAGGAAATGCAATACCCCAGGCTATGGCCATGGCCGTAATCGCACGGTATGCGCTGACGCCAAAATGTTCCCAGAAAATCTGTGTTCCCATGGCGGATATGAACGCCCCGACCGCAGCCTTCGGATGTGGCAGGATAATCCCGCCAAGGCCGGTGGCAGACAGCTCCCAAAGCAGGCCAAGGGTCAGGATCACCAGTCCGTAGCGAAGAACAGGCTTCAGGTTTACCATAAATCCTCCACGGTATGCCTGAGTTCCTTCAGGAGCTTGAAGCATCCCTCGGTATCCCGAATAGACTCATCGCCAAAACCAGGATTGTCGAAAACTGCCACCGGACGTGCCGGACGGCTCGACATGACCATTATCCTCTTGCCGAGCACCACTGCCTCATCCAGACTGTGCGTCACCAGCACGAACGGCACCTTTCGCTTCTTCCAGACATCGAGAAGCGTCCGTTGCAACCGCTCACGAGTCAGTGCGTCAAGCGATGAAAAGGGTTCATCGAGAAGCATCAATCGCGGCCTGCTGACAAAGGCGCGGGCAATGGCAACGCGTTGCTGCTCGCCACCGCTCAGATTGGCGGGAAACTCTGCATCACGCCCGGCAATGCCGAGTTCGACAAGCTGCTCACGCGCACGCTCTGTCCGCTCCTTTGCACCAACGCCCTGAATCTTGAGTCCCAAAGCCACGTTCTCGATGACGGTTCGCCACGGCAAAAGTCCGTAATCCTGCAAAATAATGGAAATATCAAATGAAGTCCTGTCAATACGCCGACCACCCAAAAACGCCGCACCAGAATCGGCCTGAGCCAAACCACTGAGAAGATAGAGAAGCGTGGTCTTGCCGCAACCGGACGGGCCGACAATAGCCAGCGTTTCATCGGCTCCGAGAGAAAAGGAGACATTGTCGAGCACGGCTTCTCCGCCGTACGATTTACTGAGATTCTCGGCAGTCAGCATTGGCTATGGAATGAGCGGGGACAGAACCAGTTCATGTGGTATATTTTCCTTAAGGAGCCCTTTTTTGATCATCCACTGTTCGACCATCTCCAACTCCGCGTCCGAGGGCAGAGAGGGCATGGGATATGGATAGATGGGAAATTTCTCCATCAGCGGCTTGGGAATCCGACACGTCTCGGCCATGAGTTGACGATATTTTTCCGGCGTCTCACTCAATCTCTTCACGGCTTCCTTGTAGGCGAGGATGAACCGGATATAAGCATCGGCTCCATCCCTGAAATATTTACGATGCAGACAAAGCACAGTCAGCGGCAGATCAAGACCATCCGCAGTGGCAAGCACTCCTCCGCCCTTGAGTTTGGCCAGCGACAACAATGGCTCAGGCAAAAGAGCCGCATCTATCTGATCGGTCATGAGCATCTGGAGACGGATGGGCATTCTCTTGATCTCTATCTGCTGAAAATGTCCAGAATTCACACCTAGCTGGTCTTCCATCTTGTCGGCCAAAAAATCCATGACCGTGGATTTTGACAGACCGAGGCTGCGGCCTTTCATGTCGTCCAGGTTACGATCCTTGCTGGCCGGAGAAAGAGCGATTCCGAACATGGGGAAACCGGGTACAGTGCGCCATGAAGTGAGCGCAATATACATGGGTACACCCTTGTTGATAAGCATGTAGGTGGCGATAAGGTCACCGAAATATCCATCAAGCTGACCAGCCTGCATGGCCGTATCACGCTCCAGAGCCGAGGCGAACCTGACCAGCTCGACATCAAGCCCCTGTCCCTTGAACAATCCGTCATGCACAGCCACCTGAAGCGGCAATGTATCAAGCACCGGCAATATGCCGAACCGCATCATAGCGTTCTCCGCGTAAGCGGTATTGACGCTGATCAGCAGAGCCAGGGTGATAACAAACAGATATTTTTTCATGCAATTTCTCCCATATTTCGGTGGCGATTATGTATCACGGAGGCGGGAGAAAGAAAAGGCGGACAGATTAAAAATCCGCCCACCGTATCGCTCAATTCATATTGAAAATCTAGCCATCGGCAACAACAAATCTTTCTTCAAATCGTTTTTTTATGAACTCCGTTTCCTTGGCAAAATCACCTCGAATCTCTTCAGGCAAAAAATCTATATTACATCCGTAAAAAAGAAAGACTTTAGTTGTGTTGGTCATATTTCTCACCAACACCCGCCCAACCACATCAGGGATATCCAGATCATATCCCAGGCTTACAAGATAATTCATGTATGCGTTTACATAATCACCTTCGAGATCACTCACACGCCAGTAACTCTCAAGGTACTCCTTATCCCCAAAATAAACTTTATTCCCGTACATGGGGTTCCAAGCATTTCTTCCAGAAAGCATTCGACGTTCAATCACACAAAGTTCAGATAATTTGCCGTCTTTTTGTTTGGCAAATAAATCAGACCGGGTCTTTACAGAATTTGTAGCGATAAGCGGACAATTTCTTGTACAAATAGATGGAGCATAAACATTCGG
>JAFLJW010000349.1 GCA_022712815.1 Pseudodesulfovibrio sp.
TGAAAAGATAGAGAAAAACTGTTGTAAAGCTACAGGCGAAGATAGGGTTCATATAGGCAAGACAGATGTCGAGATATTGGCCTTCGGCCCCCATCCAGCTAAATATGGCAGGTGAGAATGTCAATCCGAACCAGGCCAGAAGCCCGCTGAGAAGAACACCGAATCCGAGCATCTGCACTGCAATGAGCGATGCCTGTTTGCGGTCTTTGGCCCCCAGCGCAGTCCCCATGAGCGCGGTGGAGCCGGTGCCGATGCCGCTGGCAAGTGACGAGATGATGAAATAGACCGGCAGCGAGAGCGAAAGCGCGGCTACGGCCTCGGTATTGATATGTCCGGCCCACCACGTATCGACCACATTGAACATGGTGTGAAAGAAAAATCCGACACTGGCAGGTATTGCCACTTGGCGGATAACATCGCGGACAGGCCGCGTGGTCAGGTCTGTTGTGTCTGTCATGCGGAGAGCGTAACAGAAAAGGCGTGTGAAACCGAGACCCTTATTTCTACCTGCTGTTGACTTGCCAAAAGCGTGTATATATCTTCACTCCATGGGGAAGAAACCTGCCAATATCGACGTACAATTCTGGAGTGATCCGGACCTTCCGGGCGTGGAAGTGCGCTACTCCAGCTATTGTGAGGAAGCGTTTTGCAAGCATACTCACGATGCTTACTCCATCGGGTTGATCGAAACCGGACGGACGTCGTTCTTTCTCGAAGGCACGATGCAGGAAGCCGTGGCTGGACAGATCGCGTTGATTAATCCCGGTGCTGTTCATGCCTGCAATCCTGATCCTGATGTCGGCTGGACCTATTGTATGTTTTACGTGGACAGTTTGTGGCTGGAATCTGTGGCCGTCGAACTATTTGGCCGCGAGACAGGTCCTCTTGTTTTTCCCTCGCCAGTGGTGGATGATCCAGACCTGCTGACCCAATGGCGCGCACTGTTCGTGGCCGTCACCGAAGGGGCTGGGCGGCTGGAAAAGGAGACCCTGCTGGTCCAGGGGCTGACCGATCTCATATCCCGTCATGCTGAACTTGGTGATGCGCATCAGCCAGTCGCAGACACGGACTTGGTTCGGCTGGTCAAGGAATATCTGGCCGCCAATCTTGCCGAGAAGGTTAGCCTCGATGCCCTGTCCAAGGTGGCCCACCTGAGCCGCTACCACCTGCTCCGGGTCTTTCAGGACGCAGTGGGCTTGCCGCCTCACGCCTACCAGAATCAGCTTCGGGTGGATCTGGGCAAGCGGTTGCTGACCGAGGGCATGCCCATCAGTCAGGCCGCCGTGGAAGCAGGCTTTGTGGACCAGAGTCACTTTTCCAGAGTGTTCAAGCAACACACCGGAGCCACTCCCCGGCAATACATGCAGACAGTCAACGCTGACGCCTGATCCGTTTTCCGCAATTTCATACAATATTCCACTTGACCTTTCCTCCATAGTCCTCTTGAAAATACAATCAGGAGATATTTATATTGGAAGTTGAAAACATGGCCGTGACGAGTCCGGTCCAGCGATTGATTCGCAAGAATGGCCCGCGCCTGTTTGCCCCGCTGAGCCTTGCCGGAGCTGTTTTCCTTTGGGGGACATCCTTCACGGCAACCAAGGCGGCCTTGTCAGGGTTTGCCCCCATGATGGTGATCTGGTTGCGGATGGCACTTGCGTCAATGGTGGTGTTGTTTGTGTGCAAGCGAATCCCGTCCCCCCGATACAGAAAGGGGGATTGGAAGGTGCTGGCATTCCTCTGCCTGATGCAACCATGTCTCTATTTTTTGTTGGAAGGATATGCTGTAAGTCTGACCACTTCTTCTCAGGCCGGAATGATCTCCGCGCTGGTTCCGCTTTTGGTGGCTGTCGGTGCGTGGGCCGTGCTAAAGGAACCCATGTCGTTCAGGGGTGTTACCGGACTGCTGGTTTCCATCGGCGGAGTGGTCTGGCTGTCGTTTGGCGGTACGCCCGATATCAACGCGCCATCTCCGGCACTGGGTAATCTGTTGGAAGTGGGGGCCATGATCTGCGTTGCCATCTACATGGTGGTCATGAAGAGGCTTTCGGTGCGCTATTCCACATGGTGGCTGACCGGAATGCAATGCGTGGCCGGAGCGGTGTTTTTCCTGCCGGGAGCCGTGCTGTCCTCGCCCGGAGCACTGGCTGCCATTCCCACGACCGCCTGGGTGGCGGTTGCGTACCTTGGACTTTTCGTCACCCTCGGAGCCTTCGGACTCTACAACATGGCCATGACACACATGCCCGCCGCACGCGCGGCCCTGTCCATCAATCTCGTGTCCCCGGTGGCCCTCGTTGCAGGCTGGCTCATGCTGGGTGAGACCATGTCTCCGATGCAACTGGCTGCCTGCGCCGTTGTCGGGTGCGGGGTGTATCTGGGAAGAAAGGGCTAAAAATAAGGTTCATCAGCATTCTTTGCGGATGAACCTTATTTAGTACGTATGGGAAATACTTACTTCAACCCAAGCTCTGTCTTCAAATACCGGATGTCGATGTTGTCGGCTACCAGTTCTGCGCCTCGTTTGATCTTGATGGCGTCACGCAGTTTGTGGCGGGAGAGGATGCCGTCCATCTTCTTGGCGACTGTGAAGGTGTCTTCGCGGACCATGATGATGGGCGTTTCCAGGACCTCGGAGCGGGTCAGGATAATATCGTTGGGGTAGAGGTTGCCGGTCAGGATCAGGCAGGGGCAGTCTCCCTCAAGGGCAACGAGCTGGACATCGGAACGGTCGCCGCCGACGATGATGGCGGAATTTTTCTTTTTGCGGAAATGGGTCATGAAATTCTCGACCTGCATGGTGCCGATGAGAAAGGTTTCGACCACGCGTTCGGATTTGTTGTGGGCAGAGATGATCTTGCCACCCAGCCGGTCTGCGAGGTCGCCGACCTTGATGGCTCCCATGAGCGGATCACGCGGGATAACACCCAGAATCTTGATACCCTTGTTTTCCAAAGCAGGGCCGAGCATCTGCTTGACCTCGTCCATGAAATTCGGGGGGACATCATTGAGGACAACGCCTGCCAGCAGGTCGCCCAGATGCTCTTTCATGACCATCAGGTAGTCGTATTTCAACTCTTTCTGGAAGCGATCAATGATGATGGTCTTGATGCCGAGCTTCTTGATGACGGAAATCGCGTCGGTGTCGCAGTACTTGCCGGAGTACATGGAACCGGAACCGGCAACCAGCGTGATATCTCTGGATTCGGAGATGGTTTTGTAGCTGTCCGTGATCTTGTCGAGCAGTCCGTCCACCTTGCCGGTGAAGGCCTTGACCTTGAAGTCCTGGGTGACCACCACCGGGGTGACCATCTCCGGGTTTTCCTCGATACCGAGGACATCCTGAACAAATGCGGCGTCTTCGTCGCCGAGCTTGCCGTCAACTTCCAGAGGCATGGCGCCGACCGGCTTCATGTAGCCAACGTTGAAGCCTTCTTTCTGTAGCCGTAGCCCCAGACCCATGACGATCATGTTTTTGCCTGAGTATCCGGTAGTCGAGCCAATGTAGAGACCAGCCATGCCTGTTCCTCCTGGTTATGAAAAGAGAGCAAGCGTTTCAGCTTCACTGCCTATCTGTGTCACTTTGCGAAAAAATCAGCCGATGGTCAAGCGCAGGTCTGCGATAAGTGCCCCATCGGTGTCCACCAGGATCGGATTCAGTTCCGCTTCCTGTATTTCCGGGAAGTCCGTCGCCATCTGCGACATGGACAACAAAATATCTTCGATAGCCGCCAGATTCACCGGTTCCTCGCCGCGTGCGCCCTGAAGCAGGGGGAATGATTTTATCTCTCGCACGATATCCTGAGCGTCCTGAAGGGTGAGCGGGGCGAGCCGGTAACTGATATCATTCAGCACTTCCGCCGATGGCCCGGCAAGACAAAACGAGAGCAAGGGGCCGAACTGCGGGTCCTGGGTGAAGCGGATAATGACCTCACGCGCCTCGATTGGTCCCATGGTCTGTACCAGACAACCGGCAATGTACGCATCAGGCCGCCCGCGCTGGGCCCTGCTCGTGATGGTGAGCCATGCATCGCGTACTTCACGCGGGGCGTGCAGGTTAAGGGCCACGCCGTTCACATCAGCCCGGTTCGGGATGTGTGGTGATACGATTTTCAATGCCACCGGGTATCCGAGTTTCTTGGCCGCACGCACGGCCTGATCGCTGGTACGGACAAGGCGCGTCTCCGGCACGGGCAGTTCGTATGCGGCGGCAATGCTCATGGCATCGGAAAAGAAGAGTTCGCTCAGGCCGAGTTTGCGGGCCTTTTTGATGATGCGCTGGGCTTTACCCTTGTCGCGCCGAAAGCAGACATCCACCGGATAGGGGCGATGCTGCCAGCGATAGTGGGCGTGCATGGCCTCAATGGCCCGGATGGCGGGCTCCGGGTAGCCGTAGCAGGGGATGCCAGCCTTGAGCAGCATGTCACGGCCTGGGCCGATGCGCTGGTGGCCCATGAAACAGGCGAACATCGGTTTGTCGCATGTTTTTGCCACGTCGATAATCGCCTGGGCCGTTTCCTCGATTTCAGCGGAGGCCGTGGGTGTCAGCAGGACCATGATGGCATTGGTTATTTCGTCCTGAACCACGGCTTCAAGCGTGGTGCGGTATCGGTCAGCCCCGGCATCGCCGATGATGTCGATGGGATTGTATATGGATGCAAAGGGCGGTAATGCCTCGGTCAGGGCTTCAAGGGTCTTTTGCGATGGGCGCGACAGGTGCAGCCCGGCGTCTTCACACGCGTCTGCGGCCAGAATACCGGGACCGCCCGAATTGGTGACCACGGTCAGGTTCGGTCCCGTGGGCAGCGGTTGCTCGGAAAAGGCACGGGCCAGATCAAAGAGTGATTCCAGATCATTGACCTGAATGATTCCTGCCTGCCTGAACGCGGCAGTGGAGGCCACCACGGACCCGGCAATGGACCCGGTGTGGCTGGATGTGGCCCGTGCGCCAGCCTGCGTGGTGCCTGCCTTGATGATGATCACGGGTTTTTTTTCCGTGACGATCTGGGCCTTACGCAGGAATTTTTGGCCGTCGTCCACGCTTTCCAGATAGCCGATGATGACCTTGGTGTCCGGGTCGTTGCCCAGAGCTTCGAGCACATCGGCCTCGGACACTCCGGCCTTGTTGCCCAGACTGACGAACTTGGAAAATCCGATACCCTCGCCATCGGCCCAGTCGAGAATGGCCGAGCAGAGTGCGCCGGATTGGGAGAAAAAAGCTATGGAACCTTTGACTGGTGCGGCCTGAGCAATGGTGGCGTTAAGGCCGATTGCGGTGTTGACCAGCCCCAGTGAGTTCGGTCCGAGCAGGGTGATGCCTTTTTTACGGGCCAGTTCCGCCATCTCCATTTCAAGATTGAAACCATCTCGGCCAGTCTCACGAAATCCGGCGGAAATGACACAGATGGCACTGACATGGACCTTTGCCAGTTCGCGCATGGCCTCAAGGACCTGTGCGCGTGGCAGGGAAATGATGGCGAGATCCGGGGCGTCAGGAAGTGCCTGAATGGAGTCGAATACCGGAATTTCCAGAATTTCTCCGCCTGCGGGATTGACGGGAAATAATTTCCCCTTGTATCCTGCCGTGATCAGGTTCGATACGATGACGTGACCGAGCTTCGCCGGATTTCTCGATGCGCCTATGACGGCGATGGAGTCCGGGTTGAACAAGGGGCGAATGTTTGCGTCTGAATGCATATACTCAGGGGGTTGAATGAATACCGATGAGCTACAGGATTGTATCCACCATAGGTTTGATCAAGTCAAGCTTCTGGAGGTCGCGCTTACGCACAGCTCGTTTGCCAATGAGCAGGAAGGAAAAGCGGATAACGAGCGGTTGGAGTTTCTTGGCGATGCCGTGCTTGAGCTTTGTATTTCCGAAGAAGGGTTCAAGCGGTTCCCGCATGCACCTGAAGGGCAACTGACTCATATTCGCTCGCAACTAGTCAAGGAAAAAAGTCTGGCAGTCATGGCCCGGGAGCTCAAGCTGGATCAGTATGTTCGGCTGGGCAAGGGAGAAGAGTCGCAGGGAGGCCGGGATCGGGACGCGCTTCTGGCCGATACTTTCGAGGCTTTGCTTGGAGCAATTTTTCTGGATGGGGGATTTGAAGCCGCCAGGAAAACGATCCTCACCGTGTTTGAAACATGGTGGCCTGAACATGCTGTGCTGCCGGAAACCAAGGACTACAAGAGCCGTTTGCAGGAAGTTTCCCAGGAGCGATTCAAGGAACGTCCGGTATACGTATTGGCTGGCACCAGTGGTCCTGAGCACGAAAAACTGTTTGATGTGGATGTCACCTTGCCAGAGGGAGAACACTTCCGAGCCTCTGGCTCCAGCGTCAAGCGAGCCGAGCAGAAAGTCGCCCAAAAAGCCCTTGAGTTCCTTTCCGAAGAATAGGAATCAAGAAATACAGTAATTGGATAGAGACAGGTTCGGCACTTAGGCTCCATGCCAAAAAAAAGCATAAGCAAACCAGTCTCTCTCGTACTTCTTGTACGGAAGAGACTGATTTTTGCTATTTGCCTGTCAGTTAAGACTAGCCGCCGATGAGCTGCATGGCCATTCTCGGGAGAGAGTTGGCCTGTGCCAGCATGGCGACAGCGGATTGAGTGAGAATCTGGTTGCGAACGAACTCGGTCATTTCCTTTGCGACATCGACGTCGGAAATGCGGGATTCGGCGGATTGCAGGTTCTCAGCCTGGATTTCCAGGTTGGTGATGGTGTTTTCCAGGCGGTTTTGCATGGAACCGAGGTTGGCGCGGATCTTATCCTTGGAAATGATCGCCTGGTTGATTGCTTCCATGGCGGTCTGGGCCAGAGCCTGGGTGGAAATTGCCTGTCCCGCATAGCGGACGGCATCGGAATCACTGGTAGAACCCTTCATGGCTGCATTGTGGCCGAGGCCGAATGCGGAAGAACTCGAGCCTGAAATGGCAACGTAGTAGTAATCTTCGGCTGAGTCGTTGCCGGTACCGAAGTGAATCTTCAGGGGACCGGTGGACGACAGGCCTGCGCCGTTGTGGGCAGAGGACGGGTCTCCTGACAGGTTGCCGTTGAGAAGATAAATTCCGTTGAAATCAGTGGCACTGGCGATACGATTGATTTCCGAAGACATCGCCTGATACTCGGAATCGATGATCAGTCGCTGGTCGGAGTTGTACGTACCGGTGGAAGCCTGCATGGCCAGCTCTTTCATGCGAATGAGCTTTTCATCAATGACTTGCAGTGCGCCGTCAGCAGTCTGGATCAGGGAAATCGCGTCAGCCGCGTTACGGATGCCCTGATGCAGGGAGCTGATTTCCGAACGCATGAGCTCGCGAATTGCCAATCCGGCTGCGTCATCTGCCGCCGTGCCGACACGGAGGCCAGAAGACAAGCGCCTGGTAGATGTACCTAATCTGCCATAGTGGTCAGTCAGGTTTCTCTGCGCGTTCATCGCCATGAGGTTGTGGTTAATAACTAAAGACATCAGAACCCTCCTTGTTCAATCTTCAAATCCATTTGCGAAAATTAAGCATCATGTGTGCCAAAACAGTTTTGTTAAGTTATATTAAGACTATATATATCTAAAAAAAGTCTAGAGTGGTTGTTTTTACCGGGGGGGAGTTCCGTTTGAAGGCCTTTGCTGTCAACGATTTGTCGCTGTTGAGGTACAAAAAATACCTGGTTTGCAAAGCAGAGGGCTTGTCGAACTGGGTGCAGTGGTTATATAGTTCGATGATATGGCAGGATTTTATGGGTGGCAGGGATTCAATGGCAATGACGAGCGGACATTCATGTATATATAGGGATATGACCCTCCATCATCCCTTGACACCAGATGTACCCTATGGCTATATTGTCCCGCTCGTACACTAAGGGCCAGTAGCTCAGTTGGCAGAGCCACCGGCTCATAACCGGTCGGTCCCAGGTTCGAATCCTGGCTGGCCCACCATTCCCCCTGAAGCGGGAGGACGTGATTGATACAGTTTGACACTGGAAACCAGTTCAACGCATATATCCTGAAATTTCCCACTGAGGCCATTGGCCGGGTTATTGAAGAGGAAAATGATGCTCCCGAGGGGGAAACCCTACGGGAGCATTCTCTTTACGGTAGATAGGTGTAAGCATATGAAAATTAAAGAGATATTGGCGTTTTCGCGGGTTCTGGCCCCAGAAGAAAATCAGTCGTCATGGGACAATTCTGGTATCCAGATCGCAGGCACCCTCAAGGAAACAAACAAGGTCGCAGTGGCTCTGGAGCCTACGCCAGCCACCATTGACCGGAGCCTCGCATGGGGTGCCGGAGCCATAATCACGCACCATCCGCTGTACATGAAACCCAAGGCTCCAAGTGAAGACGGAATGTACATGGATGTCCTGCGCCGGACCATTGTGGCCGGAGCGTGGCTCTATTCGGCGCACACCTCACTGGACACCCGCCCCGGTGGACCTGCTTTCTGGCTTGGCAAAAGTCTCAGGCTTGAGAACACGAATTTTCTGGAGATCGAAACAGGGTACACCCCTGTCGAGGCGTCCTTTTACACGGAGGAGCCCATCACCCGCGAGGCCGGAGATATCTGGTCCAATCATGCAGGTGTCCATTCGGTTTCCCAAAGCCGAACCGGTGAAGTCAGAATTGTCTGCGACGAAGCAGCCTGGCCGGACGTGGCAAACGCCGTTGAATTTTCCTTGGGCAAACGCCCGTTGTTTTACCTGCGTACACTGACTGCACCCCGCCGCGAGGTGGGCTTTGGCGAAGTGGGAACCCTGCCTGATCCCATGGGCTGGGATGAGTTCGTGGCAACGCTGGAAGGACTTATCGACAGGGACGCATGGGTCGTGGCCGGACCGCAGCCTGAAACAATTTCCACCGTGGCCTATTGCGGCGGGTCAGGGTCAGCACTCACAGGCAATGCCGCCCGGGCCGGGGCGGATGTGTTCATTACCGGCGATATGAAATATCACCCGGCGGTCGAGACCCCCATATGTGTTATTGATGTCGGTCATTTTTCACTGGAAGAGGAAATGATGCGGCTCTTTGCAGAGGAACTCGGCGAGGGTCTGGAAGGTGTGGAAGTCAATTTTTTTGATGGCGATGATCCTTTTCGGTTCCACGTCAGGAAATAACGAAGGAACTGCGTGAAAACGTATTTTCAAATAGATAGCGAGGTTAAGACATGTATCAGAAACAGATTGAGCAGCTGATTGTCCTTCAGCAGGTGGATGACGAAATTCTCATCCTCAGGGACGAGATTGAGCAGGCTCCCAAAGAGCTGGCCGGACTTGAAAGTCAGATGGAGAAATTTACCGAACGGCGCAGCCAGATTGATGAAAAACTGGACATCCTCAACGAACAGCAAAAGAGACTGGACTTTGAGATCGACGAAGATGCCGGTAAGATCAAGAAGAGCAAAAATAAGCTCATGATGGTCGGCAACACCAAGGAATATCACGCAATGATGCGTGAGATGGACAGCCTTGAAAAGCTCAATCGCATGCGTGACGAGGAGCAGGTAGCCGTCAGTGAAGAGCTTGTCCGTCAGGATGAGGCCACCGCGAACCTGACCGAGGAGATGAGTGGGGTCAAGGAACAGTACGACGCACTCAAGACCACTTTGGATGAGCGACTGGCAAAGGCCAAGAAAAAGCTCGAATCCCTTGGCCGCAAGCGCAAGAAGTCCTGTAAGGCCGTCCCGCCGCCTATTCTTGGTCGCTACGAGTTCATCCGTGAGCGCATGGAGAACCCGGTCATCGTCCCGGTCACCGATGGCGTGTGCCATGGCTGTCACATCATGATTCCGCCGCAGAATTATAATGAGCTGCAAGAAGGCCAGCAGATTTTGAGCTGCCCCAATTGCCAGCGTCTTATCTACTGGAAAGCTCATCTCGAACCTGAGCTGAAAGAAAAGCCGGAAAAGAAGGCAAAAGCAAAGCCGAAAGCCAAGGCAAAGGCCAAAGCCAAACCGAAAGCCAAGGCTAAAGCTGAAAAATAGCAGTACATTTTCAGGTTTGGAGTCGGACAGGTCATCGCTGCGATCATTGATCGGAGAGGAAAGTCCGGGCTCCGCAGGGCAGGACGCTGGGTAACGCCCAGGGGGAGTGATCCCCGTCAAGTGCAACAGAAAGCAAACCGCCTCCGGGTTTCCCGCAGGTAAGGGTGAAACGGTGGGGTAAGAGCCCACCAGCTGTCGCGGTGACGCGGCAGGCTAGGTGAACTCCGTCCGGAGCAAGACCAAATAGGGTAGCATCAGGTCGGCCCGACCAAAGCTACCGGGTAGGTTGCTTGAAGCGGCTGGTAACAGTCGCCCTAGATGAATGATGACCGCCCCTTTGGGGGAACAAGACCCGGCTTATCGGCTGGCTCCAAACTTGATTATAAATGCGCGGGAGGGCGAAAGCTCTCCCGGCTGCACATATCAGTACCACTTAATATACAGGTTGTTCAGATCATGGATCGTCAGCGTAATAACATCTGGGGAATCATCCTGGCAGCAGGATCAGGCACCCGTCTGGCCGAGGCTACAGGTGGTGAGCGCAAGCAGTACCTTGAGTACAAAGGCGCACCGCTATTCTGGCATTGTGCCCGGACCTTTTCCCGCGTGGCAAAACTGCGAGGGCTGGTGTTTGTCTTTCCGCCGGATGAACTGGCGGCCATGGAGAAAAAAGTCCGCCAGTTCTTCAGGAGCGAAGAGCTGGGCCTCAAATGGCTCGTGACCGCAGGTGGCGACCGCAGGCAGGATTCCGTTTTCAACGGGCTCAGGCAACTCCCCACCGGTTGTGACGGCGTATTGGTCCACGATTCCGCCCGCCCCTTTGTGTCGGCCCGTATCATCACCGACCTCATCGATAGTCTGGAAAGCGGCGCACAAGGTGTCGTCCCGGCTATCGAGATTGCGGACACGATCAAGAAAGTGGACAACAATATCGTGGCCGAGACCATGATTCGCTCAGAGCTTCGCGCCGTGCAGACACCCCAGGCATTCAAGACGAAACTGCTCATTCAGGCCCACGAAAAGGCCCTTGCCGAAGGGTGGGAAGTCACGGACGATGCCAGCATGGTGGAACGGATCGCCGAGGTCGCGGTCATCCCCGGCGAGGCTGCCAATGTCAAGATCACCACGCCCGAAGACCTCAAGCTGCTGACCCAGGCCAAAACAACTGTTCCGTGTGTGGGTTGGGGATATGATGTCCACCGTTTCGGCAAAGAGAATGATCGTCCCTTTGTGCTCGGCGGCGTGCCCATTGCCGGTGCCCCGACCATCATTGCCCATTCCGATGGCGATGTATTGCTGCACGCCCTGACCGATGCGGTCCTCGGCACCTTTGGCGGCGGCGACATCGGCACCCACTTCCCTGACACCGACAAGAAATTTTCCGGGGCCGACAGCTCCGTATTGTTCAAGGAAGTCCTTGCCATGGCCTTTGCCGCCGGAGTGCGCATCGTGCACACCGACCTGACGGTCATCACCCAGATTCCAAAGCTTGCACCGCACGCCCGGCAGATAACGAAAAACCTCTGCAACCTGCTTGGCCTTGACCAGCATCAGGTCAATTTCAAAGCCACTACCGAGGAAAAGCTCGGCTTCACGGGCGAGAAGAAAGGGATCAAGGCCGTGGCGACTGTCACCGCCCTGAGGGAACTGTAGGCCATGTCGCGGCTCTGGAAATTCCTTCTCTCCTTCGTGATTTTCATCGCTGTCTGCTGCGCAGGCCTGATGTGGTTCGTGAATTTTGAGGTAAAAAAAGGGCTCGATAGTGCCGTGGCCGAAGTTGAGGGGCTGACCCTCACCTACACTGACCTCTCCGTGAGCATTTGGGACCGGTGCCTCTCTCTGGAAAATGTCGAAACCACTTTGCCCCAAGGCTTGCACCTGACCGCCGAAGAGGTTCGCATCTTTTCCTTTGACCAGTTCAATCACGTCCCTCATTATATAACGACCGAGGCCACGGGTGTTATTTTCGACATGATCCCGGTCAATGTCGGAAACTGGTCCATGCCCATGCAATCCCTGAACATTCCGACCGTCAAGGGCGATATATCCCTTGACTACAGATATGATCCCGAAACCATGACTCTGGACCTCAAGACGCTGACGGTCAAGGTCCCGGAACTTGGTGATGCAGAACTCTCCGGCCTCATCGACAAACTTGACCTCCAGCTCCTCCGTGTGGAAAAATTATTCGGACTGCGAATCGGCAAGATGAATCTGGCTTTCACCAATCATTCGATTGTTGACACGCTGATTCAGGGTCTGGCCCGTGGGCTGAATATTTCAGCAGGTGACGCCCTGACCCAGATCAATGCGGAACTGACCGCCATGGCAGAGTACGCTGGCAGGGACGAAAACCAGGTGGCCGAGAATGCCCTGCGGGGACTCAGGCGATATTTCAACGACCCCGGCTCCGTGACCGTCACGGCCAACCCGGTTGAACCGGTCCCTGTACTCTACTTTTTTATGGGCCGCGACATTTACGATAATTTGCGCCTGCTGAACGTCGAAATAAAGACGGATTCAAGCGAAGATATTTAATTAAAAGACAATAATTTTACTATGATATAAATGGAGCTTTTTAATGAAATTATACAACACACTGGCTAGGAAAAAAGAGGAATTCATCCCCGCAAATGGCAACAATGTCAGCATGTACGTCTGCGGTATCACCGCCTACGATCTCTGTCACATAGGCCATGCCCGCTCCAGCGTGGTTTTTGATGTCCTTTTCCGCTATCTGCGTTTCAAGGGGTACGATGTCACCTTTATCCGCAACTTCACCGACATTGACGACAAGATCATCAAACGAGCCAACGAGGTCGGCAAGGACACAAAGGAAATAGCCGAGCAATTCATCGGGGAATTTTATGTGGACATGGACAAACTTGCCGTGCTGCGGGCCGACGTGGAACCCAAATGTACCGAGCATATTGCCGAGATGATCGCACTGACCACACGCCTGATCGAAAAAGGGAACGCCTACTCCACCTTGTCCGGCGATGTCTATTTCAAGGTCCGCTCCTTTGAGGGATACGGCAAGCTGTCCGGGCGCAATATCGACGAGCTTGAATCCGGTGCCAGGGTCAGGCCCGGCGACGAGAAGTTGGACCCGCTTGATTTCGCCCTCTGGAAGAACGCCAAGCCCGACGAGCCTTCCTGGGAATCTCCCTGGGGAATGGGCCGCCCAGGCTGGCATCTTGAATGTTCGGCCATGAGTGAAAAATACGCCCCGCTTCCGCTGGATATCCACGGAGGTGGTCAGGACCTTGCCTTTCCGCACCATGAGAACGAAATCGCCCAGTCCGAGGCCGACACCGGCAAGCCGTTTGCTAACTATTGGGTCCATAACGGTTTTGTGCAGATCAATTCCGAAAAGATGTCCAAATCCATCGGCAATTTCTTCACCATCCGTGATATTCTCGACAAATTCCTGCCCGAGACCTTGCGCTATTTTCTGCTGACCATGCACTACCGCAGCCCGCTTGATTTCTCATTCGATGCTCTGGAAGAGGCGGAAAAAGGGATCAAACGCATTTATTCGGCACTGGCTCAGGCCGATGTCGAACTGACCAAATCCAAGTGGAAGAAATCCCCGTTCCCCGAAGAACTGATCACTGAGCTTGCCGAGATCGAAAAGCATTGGAACGAGGCCATGGAGGACGATATGAACACCGCTGGCGCACTCGGCCATGTTTTTTCCGCCATCCGTCTGGCCGGTCGTGTTAGCGAGGACAAGAATCTCCGCAAATCCGAAGGAGGCCGAGACCTCTTTACCCGCATCAAGGCGGACATGGCTGCCTGGGGTACGGTGCTTGGCATTTTCGAGTGCGACCCCGTCGAATTTCTAACCGAACTGCGCGACAATCGCGCCGCCCGCGCAGGTATCGACCCGGCCAAGGTTCAAGGCCTTCTCGATGCCCGCAAGGAAGCCCGTGCCAACAAGGATTTCGAGAAATCAGATGCCATCCGCGACGAACTTGCCGCCATGAATGTCGAGGTAAAAGACACTCCGACAGGGGCAACCTGGGACGTCCAGTAGTGGGCGGTTGAAAATGGCTTGATTGCCGTGTTGCTGCAAAAAAAGATCAACCCCTCACGTATGGGAAATACGCGAGGGGGTGATCTTTTTTTGCGCCTTGCACTCAAACCATTTTGAACATCCCACAAGGAAAATTCTTTTTGAAACACTTGCCAAACGGAGCAGGTGTCCAATTGTTGATATGCTCCAAAGAATTATTCCTTTGGGATCTTGACCTTGATCAGGATATCAGACTCTTTTCTGGTCAGCCGTGTGAGTATCTTCAAGACAGCGGCATCGACCTCCACGCCCTTGGTGGCCACAAAAAAACCGGAAGAAGTGTAAACGTCATCGTCCAGAATCATGCCGGTAGTGATCTGGTCCGGTGCCAGCTCAAAGAAGTGGAAGAAGTTCTCCTCGACCGCCAGCACCTTTTCCAGACTGGCGATTACTTCCGGGCTATAGGGAGCCAGGCTTTCCTTGAGCACATCCAGTGCTTCGGCCTCGTTTATTCCCTTCATGAGCATGGCGTTGAAATCAACCGTTGCCCGGAGAATCTGGCACCCGACCTTCATAGGTTCAGTGGACTCCGGGTCATACGGAGTCCGTTGCCCGGCGAGTATGATGGCCACATCCTCAAGCCTGGGAATCTTGCCGACAAGCTCGGCTGACATCAACGGATGTTCGTCAAAAAGCTTTTGTGATTCCTCGGAAACTTCGCCTTTCTGAGTGTAGATATTGTGCAATTCATCGGCAGGCACAGTGATGCAACCCAGTTGAGAAAATTGCGCGGCCAGATCGTAGCGCCATTGATTTGGGAGTTTCAAATCCTTGGCAATGGCCTTGGATAATCTGCGAATATGGCAGGTCTGACCAAAGGCAGTCTTGTTGGTCAACGACAAAATAGCGGACAAGACCCGGACACTGCCCAGCAGGGTCTTGTCATAGAGTTCCTTGAGTTCTAGCTGGGAAATCTTGAGCTTCAGATGACTCTCGACACGCGATCGGACAACCAGCGGCCAGAAAGGTTTGGTGATGTAATCCACCGCCCCTATTTCAAAACCCTTGGCCTCTTCCTTGTTGTTGCACATGGCCGTGACGAAGATGATCGGGATATCGCAGGTGGCAGGGTCCGCCTTGAGGGTTGTGCAGACCTCATAGCCGTCCATTTCAGGCATCATGATATCCAGCAAAATGAGGTCCGGCAGGTTGGCCTTGACCATCCGAATGGCGGAAGGACCGTCCAAAGCAACCTCTGTCTTGAAATAAGGAGTCAGCGTTTTGGACAGAACATTCAGGTTGACTTGATCGTCATCAACGATCAGTACCGTGCAATCCGATAGCTGCTTCAAACTCGCCTCCCCGTGCCAGGTCTCCCGCATGAATGCTCGTCACCCCTGAAAGTGATGCATCTGTACCCATGGATGCTAGGATACCTCGGCAGGGAAAAGAACGCAAATCATATAAACAGTTTACTTTATGTCAGTTTGTTGTGGTAAAACAGAGACAGGCTTGACCGACCAGAAAAACCGTTCTTTCCCGGCTGCGGGATAGCTGGCAGTATCAGCCAGTATCCAGCCCTCCGGGAGTTCGGACTTATCAGGCGGCGGAGTGTTGGCGAGGATAACCGCCGTGCCGGTGTGGGTATCATCAAATCGAAGCAGGGGGCGAATGAATTCAAGCAGTTTGGGCCATGGCATGAACGCGCGGCTCAGGATGAGGTCTGCGGAGGCCTTGTGCCCGGCCTCGGCCAGCTGATCAAGGGCATTCTCAGCCTTGCCGTGAAAAACCTTTACCCCCGGCAGTTTGAGTTTGCCCAGAGCCGAGCGCATGAAGAAGGCTCGCTTTTCCCGGACTTCCACCAGCCAGTACAAACCATCCTGCCAGATGGTCCGCAGGGGAATACCCGGCAGCCCTGCTCCTGCCCCAAGATCGAGGCACAGCGGTTTGTCTGCGAGTTTCAATCCGGCCAGAAAATCAGCTAAAAAAAGGCTGTCCACAACCAGCGTGTCAAAGACGGTCTTCCAGTCGGACGGTCCAACCAGATTCATCTTTTTGTTCCATTTGATCAGCTGATCCAGATACAAGGCCAGCAACTCGGCCTGCTCCGGCTCAACAGGCCTTCCCACTCGCTTTGCGGCAGCCAGAATTTCCGCTGCTGTCATTTTCATTTTTGCCATGCAACCTCAATTAATGATTTTCATTCCAACAATCCACAAATTCCTTTGGCAGACTATTGGAAAGGAGCCATCCGAGCTAGGCGCACTCTTTCCCTTTAAAAAAACAAGCTCAAACTGATGAACCATGAAAGAAGGTAAGTTCCTTTTTCGGGTCAGAGGTCACAATTCAGGAAACCTCCGCTGTTGCCTTTCTCTTTTTCATTCGCAGGTTCAGGAACTCCACGAACAGCGAAAATGCCATGGCGAAATAGATGTAGCCGCGATCAATATGCTTGTGCATACCCTCGGCCATGAGGAAAATTCCGACCAGAAGCAGGAATGAGAAGGCGAGCATCTGCACCGTGGGGTGGTCGGAAACAAATTTGCTGACCGGTCCGGCAAACAGCAGCATGACGAAAACAGCGATGACGATAGCCGCGACCATGACGCCGATATGCTGGGCCATGCCCACCGCCGTGATGACCGAATCGAGCGAAAAAATGATATCGAGCAACAGAATCTGGATGATGGCGCTGGTGTAGGAATACTGGGCGCGCACGTTGCCGTCGCTTGGATCAGACTCCTCCAGCTTGTCATGAATCTCATGGGTCGCCTTGGCAAGCAGGAACAATCCACCGGCCAGTAGAACTATATCCCGGCCTGACACCACATGCTCAAAAAGAGTGAATATCGGCGCGGTCAACCCCATGATCGCACTGATGGCGAGCAGGAGCGCGATGCGGGTGAACATTGCCAGCCCGATGCCCATCCGCCGGGCCATGGCCCTTGATGCTTCAGGCAGTTTGTTGGTGACCACCACCACAAAGACTATATTGTCGATGCCGAGCACGATTTCAAGCCCGGCCAGCGTAATCAGCGCAATCAGGTTTTCCAGTGTCATCAACCCTTCCAGCATCTGTTCCTCACTTGTGGATTCGATTTTGAAGAGTATTGAATATACGCAAGTAGAACACAATGAAAGCGTTGTTCTTTCCGGCTGCCGTTGTTTATGAGTGGGGTGATTTTTTTACAGGGTGAACGCTTGACGCTTCTTCCCATGGAGTGCAATGGTCCCCGGCGAGATGACCCGCGCATCAAGCTGGTCAAATGTATAAATGTGAACAGCATTGTTTGTTTTGAGGTAACATGATGGCGGATTTCCACGTCTGCGCGGACACCGAAGACCTGAGCAGGGCAGCCGTGCAACTTTTCATTGCCCGCTCGCACGCGGCTCTGGACGAACGTGCACGATTTACAGTCGCTCTTTCCGGCGGATCGACTCCCAAACGATTTTTCGAAATTCTGGCGAGCGAACCATTT
>JAFLJW010000273.1 GCA_022712815.1 Pseudodesulfovibrio sp.
CCATGGAGGCCATTGGCGTTGAAAATGCCCTGGAAAAAAAGGACATTCCCTGTCTGCGCATTGAAACCGACTACGGCATGGAGGATGTGGGGCAATTGAAAACCAGGATAGAGGCCTTTATCGAGCAACTTAAATAGGGAAATGTTTGAAGGATAGCTTTTTTCGATAAATTCGGCATTTCCAAGAGATATTAACGATTTGATTAACCCAATAAATCTTATTAATCATGGGGGATTTTGCAGTTGGGGCAAAACAAAAATCAAAAAAATAGGCTTAATTAGACGTTAACCTCCCAAATACCAATGATGAGAGTATTGTATGGATAAACCACTTCCCGGATTATTATTTGACCTGTCATACCAAAAAGCCATCGAGGACCGGGTCTATGCCCAGGCAGTTGCGCAAAGTGCCATGGGACAAAAAATTGTGGGGCTTTATTGTGCATTCACCCCCAAGGAGATTGTGGCCGCAGCCGGTGCCATCCCCGTTTCCCTTTGTTCCGGGAGTGAGGATTCTTTCCCGGCGGCGGAGGAGCATCTGCCAGCCAATCTGTGTCCTTTGATAAAATCAAGTTACGGCCATGCTGTGGCCGATACCTGTCCCTATTTTCATATGGCCGATTTTCTCCTGGCGGATGCGACCTGTGACGGGAAGAAAAAGATGTTTGAGCTGTTGCCAAGAATCAAGCCCCTTCATCTGCTTTTGCTGCCCCAGAGTGCTGAATTCAAAGAAAGCCTTGATTCCTGGGAAAAGGAGCTTTTCAGGATGAGCGGTTTTCTGGAAGAGATGACCGGCAACACGATTACCAAAGAAAATCTTGAACATCAGATATGCCTGTATAATCGACTCCGCCGCACCATTGAGGCGGTTTATAAACTCAATACCCGAAGGGTGCCCATGGTTTACGGATCGGAGATTGCGGTCATCACGTCCATGGGCGGATTTGAGTGCGATCTTGAAACCCGGATTCAGGAGATGGAATCTGCCATGGAAAGGGTGATGGAACGTTCTTTGTCCACCCCTTTTCTGGATCAGATGAAGGATCGGCCCAGAATTTTGCTCACCGGATGCCCCACCACCAATCGGAAGGTGCTGCACCTTATCGAAAAGATGGGAGGGGTGGTGTGGCCATGGAAACCTGTGGGGGATTGAAATCAAATGGTCGTCGTGTCAATGAAGGGGGTGATCCCATTGCCTCCCTGGCTGAAAAATCCCTGTCCATTGCCTGTGCCTGCATGAGTCCCAACCAAAAGCGGCTTGTCCTGATTGAAGAACTGATCAAGGCATATGCGGTTGACGGGGTTATCGATTTGACCTGGAATGCCTGTCACACCTATAATGTGGAGGCGTTTCTGGTTCGTCAAGCGGTTCAGGAAACATTTGACAGACCCTATCTTCAGATTCTCACCGACTATTCCCAAAATGATATGGGCCAGCTTGAGACTCGGATAGAGGCCTTTCTTGAAATGCTTGCCTAGGGAAATAGACCTACAGATCCCTATCATCATAAAAAATTAATTAAAAACAATATAATTAAAAAGGAATGTTACAATGAAAAGATGGTGTTCATTAACGACAATGATTCTGGTGGCCTCGTTGGCGGCAGGTGTTTCTTTTACAGGGTTTTGCTTTGCAGGATCTGCCAAAAACTATCGCATCGGTATTGTGACCCCCACCTTGTCGGCCAGTGAAGATGAATTCAGGGGGGCGGTTCGGGTGTCCCAGAAATATCCCGGCCTGATCAAACATATTGCATTGCCGGAAAATTACCAGGAAGAGCAGGAAACCGCCATCACCCAGATTCTGAGTCTGGGGGACCAGGCCGATATCAAGGCTGTTGTCATTGCAGCCGGTTATTCGGGCCTGTTGCCGGCCATCCAGAAACTCAAATCCAAACGGCCGGACATGGTGGTGATCACCGCTCCCATCTGGGATGATCCAGACATGATGGCTAAGTATATCGACCTTTGCCTGGATACCGATTGGGTGAGGCGAGGTATTACGATTCCTGAAAAGGCCCAGAAAATGGGGGCCAAAACCTTTATCCATTATTCCTTTCCCACCCACATGGCCAAGGAGGTATTGGCCAAAAGACGGGATACCATGAAAGCCACCTGCGAAAGGCTGGGGGTGAAATTTGTTGCCCTTAACACCCCGGATCCCAAGACCGGAGCCGGTTCAAGCCCCATGCTTCAGTTTTTAAATGAGGATATTCCCAGACAGATCGCAAAATATGGCAAAGATACCTGTATCTTCGGCACCAATTGTCCCATGCAGGATGTGATTATTGCAAAAGCCCTGGAACTTAAGTTCATCATGGCAGAGCAATGCTGCCCCACACCGACCCAGGGCTTTCCCGCAGCCATGGAACTTGAAATTTCAGAAAAAGATGCCGGGGATTTTGATAAAATCAATGCCATGATCTCTAAGAAGGCAGCTGCTGCCGGCTGCACCGGACGACTGTCTACCTGGCCTGTTCCCGTGGGTTATTTCTTCCCTGAATTTTCCACCGAGGTGGCCATGAAAATGATCGAAGGCACCTTAGGGAACGTGAGCATTGAAACCCTTTCTCCCTTGGCAAAACAGGTGGCAGGGGTGGATGTTTACTTTGAGAAAATGAAACCCAACTTGAATAATTATTATCTCATTGTCATGGATTCGATATTTTATTAACAACAAAAAATCCATAAAAACAATGCTTGAACTGAAGAATATCAGCAAAATCTATGGCGGTTATCCTGCGTTAACCGCCATAGATTTAAAAATTTATCCCGGGCAGGTCCATGGGATTGTCGGGGTGAATGGTTCCGGAAAAAGCACCCTGCTCAACATTCTTTCCGGCCAGCGTATCATCTCAGATACCGGAGGATACAGAGGCGACCTGGTTTTGGAGAATGAGCCGGCAGCCTTTGCCGATCCCGGCCAGGCCATGGCGGCCGGCATCGGCATGGTTCACCAGGAATTCGCATTGATTGCAGGTCTGAGCGTATCGGAAAATATCTGTCTTTCCAGGGAAAATATATACCCCTGGTCTGAACGGATTTTCGGCCGGGATTTAGGTTGCATCAACCCTTCCGCCAACAGGGCCCGGGCAGTAAAAGTTCTCGGCGAGATGGGAGTTGATCTGGACCCTGATATTCTGGCCGGAGAGCTTGGTGTCGGGGCAAAGCAATTTGTGGAACTTGCCAGGGAATTTAACCGGGAGGGTCTCAAATTTTTGTTGCTGGATGAACCCACTGCGGTGTTGGGGGGACAGGATGCGTTAAAACTTATCACCATTGTCAAAAAAATTGCCGCAAGGGGAATCGGTGTGGTATACGTCTCCCATCGCCTGGAGGAGGTGCTGGACTGTTGTGATCGGATCACCATTCTTCGCAACGGCCGGGTGGTAACCTCCCTTGAAAATAATCCATCCGGTTCACCCAAGACGGAACATTCTCAAATCAATAAGGATAAAATTTGTGCACTTTCCCATTCCATGGTGGGCAGAACGGTAAATAAAACCCAACGGGTTGAAACCCAAAGGGCACCAAAGGACTCGGCAAAGCGCCCTATCCTGACGCTATCCTCTTTTTCAGTGGAAAAACCAGGCGATTGTCTGGACAGCCTTGACCTGGATGTCTTCCCCGGGGAAATTCTGGGTATTACCAGTTTGTCAGGCCATGGCAGATCGTCCATGGGTCCCGGGATCATGGGGCTTTATCCTGTGGGGGGCAAGGTGTGGTTCAATCAAACCCCGGTTTTTTCTTTTAATCCCTCACAGATGATACAAAAGAAGATCGGGATGCTCACCGAGGATCGCAGAGGTCAGGGGCTTTTGCTGGACCATTCCCTCGTGGAAAACATGACTTTTTCAGCTATCCAGGCAAAGGCAAAATTTGTAAAAAAATCAAGGTTGCCCTTTCTTCGTTTTCCCGACACAAAACAATGCCTGGCCTATGCCAATTCCTGTCAGAAACTTTTAAATATTGATTGCCGGTCTGTTTTTCAGAAAGCCTTTGAGTTGAGCGGGGGCAACCAGCAAAAGGTGTGTATTGCCAATGCGCTTTCAATGGCTCCGACCCTTTTGTTTGTCAATGATCCCACCCGTGGCATTGATGTTGAGGCCAAGGAATCCATCCTCGCACTTTTGATCCAGGCCCAGAAAACCCATGGGATGACCCTGGTCGTAAGTTCCGGGGAGATCGATGAACTCAAACGAATCTGCGACCGCATTGTCGTGCTGTACCAGGGACGGATGGTTGATGTGCTGCCCCCTGATATGACCGATGCCGACTATCTTCTGGCCTGCTCCGGTATTTCCAAGGCAGACCCGGGGAGTTTTGCATGAACCCAAAGATTCAGATTCCCCAGTTGTTTATCATTGGCTTTCTTGTGCTGATGATAGGGATTGCCATCCACCTTGAGATCCCCATGGGTTGGATCATCAGCGATGCCCTGGTCCGTTTGGTCATGAACGGGGTGCTGGTCTTGTCTCTTATGCCCATGCTCAGGGCCGGGGTCGGAATTAATTTTGGCCTTCCCATCGGGGTGGTGGCAGGGCTTTTGGGTCTTTGCATCTCTGTCAATCTGCGGTTGAAAGGAATCATGGGGCTGTCTGGTGCCATGGTGTTTTCTTTTCCCATTGCCCTTGTGTTGGGAAGGGGGTATGCGGCTATTTTGAATCGGGTAAAGGGTCGGGAAGAAATCACCGCCACCTTTGTGGGATTCTCCTTTATCCCGTTGATGAATTTTTTCTGGGCCACGGCCCCTTTTTCCAACCCCGGAATGCTCTGGCCCATCGGCGGCAAGGGGCTGCGCCCGGTGATCGGATTGAAAAGCTATTTTGCAAAGGCTTTGAATAATTTGTGGATGGTTCAGGTGGGGGAGCTGAAAATTCCCATTGGGCTCTTGCTTTTTTTTGCCCTTCTGTGTCTGTTGATGGTCTTGTTTTTCCGAACTAATTTTGGCCGGGCCATGACAGCGGTGGGGGAGAACGCGCAATTTGCAAGGTTGTCCGGTATCGATGTCGGTCACGTCAGAACCTGGGCCATTATTCTGTCCACCCTTGTTGCGGCCTTGGGTATCTGTGTTTATGCCCAGAGCTACGGGTTTCTGGAACTTTATGACGCGCCGTTGATGATGGCATTTCCGGCGGCTTCCGCCATTCTGGTGGGGGGCAGTTGCGGCCGGCACACCCGCATGGGGCATGTGGTTGTCGGCACCTTTTTGTTCCAGACCACCTATTTGATTTCAGGGCCCATCGCCAATGAGATGATGCTGCCCGAGGTGGCGGAAATTTTCAGAATGATGATCACCAACGGCATTATCCTCTATGCCCTGCTCTACGAAGGGGGGAAAAATAATGGCAGTGTTTAAACGGGTTCCCCTGATTTTCGTCATCCTGTGCTGTGTGGCTTTTTATTATGCGGACATGAGTTTTCCCTTTGTGCTTAACCAGGTGATCACCCGGTTTATCCGGGACGGGGTGATGGTGTTGGCATTGATCATTCCCATCCGGGCCGGTATGGGGGTTAATTTTTCCATTGTGGTGGGTGCCCTGTGTGCCCAGGTGGGCTTGATCCTGGCGCTGGATCTTGGCCTGGGCAGCATTTCGGGCCTTGTTTTCATGGCCTTTACGGGAGTTACGTTGTCGGTTATTGTCGGTGTGATCATAGGGTTGTGCCTGAACCGGGTTAAAAACAGGGAGATGATCACCACCATTATAATTGGATTCTTGGCCACCAGTATCTACCAGCTGGTTTTTATGGTGGGCTACGGAACGGTGATTTCTCCCAGCAATCCTGAGATCATGCTTTCCCGGGGGATTGGAATCCGGAACATGGTGGACCTTGAATTGTTCCGAAATCTTTTGGATACCCTCTGGCTGCTTCAGGTGGGAAAAATTGAGATCCCGGTGTTCATGATCCTGCTGGTCGCAGCCTTTGCTGTTGGGGTACATTATATCACCATGACCCGCCTGGGAAAGCAATTTACAGTGGTGGGTCAGGACCACGAGAAAGCCATGACCCTGGGGATCAATGTTGGCCGTGTGAGGATCAAGGCCATTGTGATTTCCACCCTGATCGCCTGCATGGGCCATCTGTTTTATATCTTAAATATCGGTATGCTCAATGTGTATACCGCCCAGATGAATACGGATATTTTTTCCTGTGCCGCCCTTTTTGCAGGGGGGGCCACCCTGGTCAATGCCCGGGTGGGTCATGCCTTCCTGGGAATCCTTCTTTTCCATTCCCTGTTTATCCTTTCTCCCCAGGCAGGTCAGAATGTGTTTGGAAACCCGGCCTTGGGGGAATATTTCAGAAGTTTTGTGGCCTATGGCACCATCGGGCT
This sequence comes from Pseudodesulfovibrio sp., assembly GCA_022712815.1. Classification (GTDB taxonomy): domain Bacteria; phylum Desulfobacterota; class Desulfovibrionia; order Desulfovibrionales; family Desulfovibrionaceae; genus Pseudodesulfovibrio. The sequence continues at coordinate 6,334 of JAFLJW010000273.1, forward strand.
TGCCCTGATTCTTAATGCCAAACACCGGGATTTGGGTCACCCGAATTTTAGTGTTTCCAATCAAGTAATAAAAAACAAAGGATAAAAAAATGAAGAAATATGCAGGAATTGATATCGGCTCCAGGACCATTGAGCTTTTGCTGGTGGATGAACAGGGAAAAATCATGGATTTTTTCCAGACCGATACCGGGTTTGATCCCATCACCGAAGCCACCCGGATTCTTAGGGATGTGTCCTATGACCAGATCATGGCCACGGGATATGGAAGGGGACTTTTTGAAACCGCCTTTGATGATGCCCAAACGGTTACGGAGATTAAGGCCCATGCACGGGGGGTGGTTTCTGTTTTTCCCGGTGCAACCACCATTTTAGATATTGGCGGCCAGGATTCCAAGGCCATTGCCCTCAATGACAAAGGCCGAGTTAAAAAATTTGAGATGAATGACCGCTGTGCCGCCGGAACCGGCAAGTTTTTGGAAATCATGGCTAAGAATCTGGGGTTTTCCATTGATGATTTTGGATTGGTAGCCCTGGCTGCCCGGAATGATTTGAGTATCAACAGCATGTGCACGGTTTTTGCCGAATCCGAGGTCACCTCGCTTATTGCCAGGGGGGCCGACCGCAAAGAAATTGCCAGGGGACTGCACTTAAGCGTGGTCAAACGGGCCGCTGGCATGATCAACCGGGTTTCCTCCAAGGGAGATATTGTCTTTTCCGGCGGGGTGGCAAACAATCCCTGCATCAAAGATCTGATGTCTCAAAAACTTGGCAGACAGGTGATGGTTCCGGAAACGCCCCAGATGATGGGGGCATTGGGGGCCGCGTTGATTCTGGCGGAAAAAGCATCTGAAACGTCCTAGGTGTTGTGTTTTTATGGCAGATTTATTAAAAATTTAAAACCACGTCCTGTGGGCGTGGTCATCGTCAGAAGGCTATGCCTGAAGGATCTACCCATGGTATTAACTTAATCGGTTATCCCCATAACAGATTAAAGGAAAAAACCATGAGTAGATTTGACAAATTATCACATGTTTTATGGCATTGCCAATACCATATTATTTGGGTGCCAAAATATAGATATCGAGTATTAACAGGAGCAGTTGGAAGAGAAGTTTTTGATTGCATACAAATATATAGCAGTCGATTGAAATGCCAGGTGATAGAGCTTAATGTTCAGGCAGACCATGTACATTTGTTGATAAAAGTGCCTCCCAAGCAATCGATATCAGATTTAATGGGAGCGCTGAAGGGTAGGGCAGCAATAAGAGTATTCAAACAGTTTCCATATTTGAAGAAAAGGCCATACTGGGGAAATCACTTTTGGGCTAAAGGATATTGTGTGGACACTGTTGGATTGGATGCGGAGATGATCCGGAAATATGTGAAATACCAGGAAGTGCTTGAAAAGCAACAAGAACAATAAAAATTTTGATATGAAATAGGGGATGACCTGCTTGCCTTCTCAGGAGGCAAGCATAGCCCCCTTATAAGGGGGTAAAAGGCAAAACCACCTTCTAAGAAGGTGGATATTTATTTTGACAAAGATAAGATTTTGCAAGCCGATGATTATTTAAACACAGTGCTTCGAAAAGATCCTGAAAATAGAGAAGCCCTTGAGATGAGAAAATCGATGTAATATGGAAGACAGGATTTTAATGGGTGATTCAATTCGAAACCTTTTCCAGTGTGATTAGTTAT
>JAFLJW010000020.1 GCA_022712815.1 Pseudodesulfovibrio sp.
ATCAACTCATACATAAGGATGGATAATCCGCACCCTACCAGAAAGCAAACAAAGAAAAAGCCCTTACACGTTAATGTAAGGGCTTGATCTTTTAGTGGCGGAGCCGACGAGACTCGAACTCGCGGCCTCCGGCGTGACAGGACATTGAAGCGTGCGCACTCCCCGTCCTAACCCGCATTACACCGTGTTTCACAGCATCTCAACGAGCCTGTTTGCGGGTCAATTTACGTCCCGATTTACGTCCCTGTGGAAACGATCTTAACACTCAACTATCTGTTCTTATCAATGAAATATTGAAGCTCTGCCATCACTTTATCCGCACTAACAACCTGATTATAATCTGAAATTTCACCATCTGATATCATCTTAAAATCTAAATAATACCACCCACCCTGAGCACTAATAGTGTTGCCCCCACTATACCTTGTCGTCGAATTTAAATACGCTGTATTGCCAACTGTATTTATAGAACCCACTGTCGTGGCAGTTGTTGGAGTAGTATATGAACTGGTTGTTATTCGAGAACTTGCACTCAATACTACATAATAATTTCTTCCAGAATTTTTTGTTAACTCAGCGGCCCGATACACTGCAAATTTCTCAAGATTAGGCCAATCTCTAGACCATGCTTCACCTATTACAACCTGATAGGTGTACTCACCCAAACGGTTGTCAGTATAACCTGGACAAAAACCCGGTACACGAGGGGCATATTTTACACCACAACCAGCAAGAAAGATTAGTACAAATACAACAGAAAGCAGCCTTATAGCTTTTGACACTTTTAACTCCAGCTTTTTATAGATCACTTTTAAGGAAGAACAACCAACTTCAATTAACTTTATTTATTATAGCTATAAACAGCTAATAATCACCAGTATCTCTAAACTTCCCTTTGAACCAACTCATCTCATAATAAAAACCCCGATGATTTCTTGGAATCTTTATTGAAGGGCCTTCAAATTCGATGTTTACAGTGCCAATCACGCCAATAGCCTTCAAGCTAGATGCTAACTCCCAGTTTTGAGGCCGATACAAATCATCATCCCTCAATGGAGGATGAAATTGCAGCACATTGACCTCTACTTGAGACATGGACTCTCCATCAGGTGCAATCACAGCAAACAATATTTCATCAATCCCGTCTCCTGTCAGATCATATTGAGCCAGAGCATAATTATTCGTATTCCTCTCCCAATAAACCTCACCATCAAAATCATAACCTATGTTAAATTGATAAGGCAGCCGAACCCTTGCGCCATTGGCAAACTCAGCAACTAAGACCAATCTTACTTGCTCAAAGAAAATTTCAAGAGTGATCGGATAGCGTCCCACCAGTGAAGGATTGAGTTTAAAACTCACCCCGCCACCAGCTTCTTGAGAAGAGAGGACATCATCCAAGCTACGCTTGATCGACCTTTGCTCTATTGACCAACTATTCTTAGCTGGCACAAAGAGGAAAAGACAGCACCCAATAAGTATAACGGAATGCAAAATCACACGCATCACAAAGCTCCTCTTTTAAGAGGATACTGGTCATTGTCCACCCAAGATGTGTACTCTGGGTGAACCAACTGCCAATGGACTTTGCCACAAAGCCGACACTTACGAACTAAAGGCATATCCTTCTCAGGAAATGGTGTATAAACCCAAGAATGAATTCCAACCTTGCACTTCAGACTCATTTCATCACGCTCCACAATTATGCATATATTCATACGATTAAGCCGACGAGTTAACACACATAAAACTTATTCGTCTATATCAAATTCTCTCAAAAGCCATACCAAATCCGGCTTGCCATGTTCACACTCCTAGTGTACACAAATTGCTAAGTCAAGGATTAACCATTTGATACACGAGGATCAGCATGGACGGTAGATTTATTTCATATTTGAGAGTCAGTACAGAAAAGCAAGCCCGTAGTGGTCTCGGATTAGAGGCTCAAAGGGCGGCGGTAAGCACTTACCTCAATGGAGGCAAGCATGTGCTTTTAGACGAGTACGTAGAGGTCGAGAGTGGCAAACGGGATGACCGCCCGAAGCTTCATAAAGCGTTAAAGCACTGCAAGGTTACAGGGGCTACTCTCATCATAGCAAAACTTGACCGCTTAAGCCGTAACGCTCGTTTTTTACTTGAACTGCAAGAAAGTCGAGTTCCATTTATTTGTGCCGACATGCCAGAAGCAAACGAGATGACGATTCAGATACTAGCCGTCATGGCTCAGCACGAACGTAAGATGATTTCACAGCGCACCAAAGCCGCACTCGCTGCGGCAAAAGCGCGAGGCGTGAAACTTGGCAACCCTAATGGGGCGAAATACCTTGAAGGTATAGGCAATGATGAAGCGGTCAAGAAAATCAAGAAAGACGCTCAAGACAGAGCAGAAGACCTTAGAGATATTATCGAAGATATTCAAAGCCAAGGGACAACATCAGTCAGAGGGATCGCTGCCGAGTTATCCACTAGAGGAATAAAAACGGCTAGAGGCGGCAAATGGCACCCAACGAGTGTAGCTCGTCTGCTCAAACGCATTCCGTAGCCTCTCTACCATAAGAGTAATAATTTCAAACCCATACGAATTAGGGCCTACCTTAAGAAGAAACTAATCAAAACTCACTAGCCAAGAAATGTGAGGGAAACCCTAAGTAACCCCCTAGGGTACACCCCGTGCCTACCGCAGCACATAGCTTCATTACCATTCTGCAAATACGAATTTTGATTCCGCATCTTCAAAAGGATATCCAAGCACTATTTGGATGTCATATTCCCCCATGCCCCCCCCTAGCCACTCACAAGATTGGTGAAGGGGCTTTTCTATTAGCAACGCACAACAACAATCTAACGCATTCAAGGAGTACACATGAATCAAGTATCAATTTTCACAGACGGAGCGTGCAGGGGCAACCAATACGCTAACGCAAAGGGAGGCTACGGGGCCATTATCATAGCGAATGGTAACAAAACAAAACTAGCCCAAGGCTACTCTGACACCAGCAACAACCGTATGGAGCTAAGAGCTGTTATCGCCTCGTTCAAATGCCTCGAACAACCCGCCACAGTAGAATTATTCTCAGACGCAAAGTACATATGCGATGCCTTCAACCAAAACTGGGTTGAAAAGTGGAAACGGAATGACTGGAGGACAGCAAACAGGAAACCAGTCAAAAACTATGATTTGTGGCAGGAACTCCTACTGCTAATAGAAAACTATGACGTCATATGGACATGGGTAAAAGGACACAATGGGCACCCTGAAAACGAGCAGGTCGATGAGCTTGCTTGCATGGCAGCAGACAGTGGAAACTTATTGAATGACGCTGGACCAACCACAGTTACAATTGTAAATTCTTAAATTTAACACCATCAAACATGATGCAAGGGCCGCTTTTCTACACAGAGAGGCGGCCTTTTCTATTGGAGTAAATATGGAACAAATACACGGACTCGGAATTAAACTTAATACAGAAACAGTTTCAACAATCTTCGAGGTTGAGGAAAGCACGGTGACACGTTATCCCCATCGGTACGGTGGAGTGCGCATAGGTCGCCGTGTCCTGTTCTTTGACAAACTAGTAAGTGAAGCAGTGAGGGAAACATATGCCCTACAGAAAGACAAAGAACGGGAAGAATCGTTGGGTAGGTTCAGTGATGATAGATGGGAGGCGAAAGAACAAAATATTCGACTCCAAAAAGGATGCGAAAGCTTGGGAAGCCGAGATGCACAGTGCGGGACAAGTGACCGTCACACCATCCTTGCTCCAGTGGGCTGAGCAATATTTGGACTTTGCAACGAAGTTCTCACCGAAGGTCTACAGTGAAAAGTGCGGTGTATTCCGCCGCTTCTTTCACTTCGTTAAACCAACAGCCAAGGCCGACAAGATGAAACCACGCCTCGCGCTTGAATTCTTGCAAAAGCAGAACAATGAGCGTTCGGGCAATGCTGCAAACAAGGACCGTAAGAACCTTGTAGCCGCATGGAACTGGGGCATCCGCTACCTTGACCTCCCAAAACCCAATCCCTTTGAACTGGTGGATAAATTTGCCACCATCGAGACGGGCCATTACGTCCCACCAGAAGAGGACTTTAGAACGGTCCTCGACATGTCAGAAGGACAAGACAAGATACTACTCCTTACCTTCTTGCATACAGCTGGTAGGCGAGGAGAAATATATCAACTCCAATGGGAGGACGTAGACTTCATCAGCCAACGGATCAAATTGAAGACTAGAAAAAGAAAAGGCGGTTCATTGGAGTTCGATTGGATTCCGATGACCGAAGAACTCACAACCGCTCTCAAAGAGCATCAAAATGCCGCTGCTAATGAGTGGGTATTCACCCAACCTAAAGGGCAGCACAAAGACAAACCCTACACAGAGAATAGAGGCTTCCCCCAAGCCCTGTGCCAAAAGGCAAAAGTAAAACCTTTTGGTTGTCATGGAATCCGGGGACTCACAGCATCCATCCTCGCCAAACATGACGTACCCATGATCTCAATACGAGATACTCTCAGGCACAAAAACTTGGGGACAACAGAAAGGTATGTGCGAGGCTTGGAATCTGTGAGGGACCATCTCAAAGTATTGGAGGTAGGATGAGAAAGATGATTTACGTCCCTTTTACGTCCCGCCCCTATTGGCAAGAAAACAAAGAAAAAGGATTCTAGGAGTAAACTCTTAGAATCCTTGATCTTTAGTGGCGGAGCCGACGAGACTCGAACTCGCGGCCTCCGGCGTGACAGGCCGGCGTTATAACCAGCTTAACTACGGCTCCGCACTTATAATAAAGCGTGTTAAGCATACGCTTTAAGTCGAATTGGTAGGCGGAACAGGGCTCGAACCTGTGACCCTCGCCTTGTAAGGGCGATGCTCTCCCAGCTGAGCTACCCGCCCTCAAGAAGAGTGTCTTTAGCGTGGCTTCGGGTTTCTTGTCAAGCTCCCTTTTATGTTCAAGGAGCAACCCGCCTCAGCCGTGGACATCGTCCATGTTCAGCGAAGGGGATAGTGCCCACACGAAGGATATTTGTCAACGCTTTTCCTTAAAAAACGTACACGAGACAACCCGATGAAATTATTGGATTACCTGGCAGTCCAGATGAGCCGGGTTCCCTTGCGGGACAGCCAGCCCAGTGCCAATCCTTTGTAATATAGGCCGACAGGCCCTTTTCCCGTCTTGAAGACCAGGCTTTGACCGGAAAGCAGTTGCTCAAGGACAGCCGTATCATCGACATCAAAAATATCCGGTCCATCAGCCTCGTCAACGGCGGGGAGCAACACCCTGCACATTGCGCCGGGTCTGAATGTGGATTTTGACCCCCTGCCTGCGACCTTGCCCAAGGGGAATCCCTGCCAGCGGATCGCCCCCGGCACCATTTTCAGGGCGCGTTCATGAAGGAAAAAAACCTTGCCGCCAAAATCGTATGCTTCGCCCGGAGGAAGGTTGCCGAGGGCCAGAAATTCGCCCCCGATCATGCGCGAAAGATTCAGGCGTGTTCCCGGCAGTTCC
>JAFLJW010000187.1 GCA_022712815.1 Pseudodesulfovibrio sp.
CGTTATCATCGGTGCTGGCTTCATCGGCCTTGAAATGGCCGAGGCATTCGCCGACTTGTGGGGCATTGACACTGCCGTTGTCGAGCTCACCGATCAGATCATGTCCAGACTGGTCAGCCCGGCCCTTGCGACCATGGCTCAAAAGCACATGGAAGAGAACGGGGTGGAGTTTTATTTCGGCGAGACCATCACGGCCCTTGAGGGCGAGGACGGACATGTGCGGCGCGTTGTCACGAACAAGCGCACCCTTGATGCCGATGCCGTGATTATCGCCGCCGGTGTCGTGCCTGTCTCCGGTCTGGCTGAAGATGCCGGGCTGGATTGCTCCGGGCGCGGCGGCGTTATTGTCGATGAGTTCATGCGTACCAGTGATCCTGATATCTATTCCGGTGGCGACTGCGCCGTTGTCAAACATCTGATCACAGGCGACCCGTTTTTCCTGCCCCTTGGGTCCATGGCCAACCGTCAGGGACGCATCATCGGCACCAATCTGGCTGGTGGTGACTCCACATTTGACGGCGTGGTCGGTTCCTTTGTGGTCAAGCTCTTTGAGACCTCTCTGGCCGGAACCGGTTTGAGTCTCGACGTCGCTCTTGCCAGTGGCTTTGATGCCGTAAGCGTTTTGCTCATCCAGCTTGATCGCGCCCATTTCTATCCGACCAAGGAGCTGATGACCCTTGAGCTGGTCGTGGAAAAAGGAACCCGGCGCGTGCTTGGTATCCAAGGTTTCGGCAGTTCCGGGGACGCCATGGTCGGGCGCATCAATTCCGTTGCCGCCATCCTGAAAGGCAAGCCGACCATCGACGATCTCTCGAACATGGAGATGGCCTATTCTCCGCCGTTCGCCGCTGCTATGGATATTTTGAACAGCCTTGCTAATCTGGCGGACAATGTTCTTGTCGGCATCAATCGGGGTGTCGGCCCGGACGGATTCAAGGAATTGTGGGATAAGCGCGAGTCAAGCGAGTGCCATTTCCTTGATTGCCGGGAAGTTGCGGACGCCAGTGAGTACGTGGAGCGCAACCCAGAGCATTGGCATAATATCCCCCAAGGCAAGATTTACGAACACCTTGATGAAATCCCCAAAGACAAGCCCATTGTCCTTATATGCAATACCGGAGCACGTTCCTACGAGGCCCAGATCATGCTTAATGAGAAGGGATTCAAGGATGTTGTCAACATTCAGGGAGGCATGGCCGCCATCAAGAAGTATGGAGTTGACGTTTAATTATTTGCAATGCCTGCCGATTAACGTATTAGTTGGTATAGGGTAAGCTGAGTTGTGTGGGTTGTTTCGGAACTGTGACGGCAAGCGAGGAATTCGTGCGATTTCTAATCGTTGACGATGATGAGAGTATTCATCTCTATCTTCAAGCGGTGCTGGCTCCTTTTGCCCAATGCGATTCTGCCCTGAGTGGCGAGAAAGGGGTTGTGCTTTTTGATAAGGCTCATGTAGACGGAAAGCCGTATGATGTCGTCATGATGGATATCCTGATGCCCGGCATGGATGGTCATCAGACGGCAGAAACCATGCGGGCCAGAGAGAAGGAGCTTGGTATTGATGGGCAGCATCAATTCAAGCTCGTCATGATTACTTCTCTGGTGGACGATACCAACGTCAGCAAGGCTTTTTTCAATACTCATGCTTCCTGCTACATCGTCAAGCCGCTTGATAAAGAGAAGGTTATTGATGAGTTGCAGCAGAATCTGGTTATTTAGCAGATTGTGAGATTGTTTTCCTGATTCAAAACGGGCTCGTTCTAGTCCAGTGTACTTTTTTTTAAAAATAAAGGGACAGCCGTCAGACTGTCCCTTTATTATTTAATGAAAGCAGGTCGTTAGATACGGTCTTCCTCGACACCGTGGCAGGCGACGATTGAGCCGGATTCGAGCGTGATTTGGGCCGGTCTCTCCTGTCTACACCGTTCGTTGGCGTGTGGACAGCGTCCATTGAAGACACAGCCGGTGGGCAGATTGATGGGGGTGGGCACATCTCCGGAGAGCTTGATGTGACCGCCTTTTTTCCCGCCGAGTGTTGGGATGGCTGAGAGCAGGGCCTGTGTATAGGGGTGTCTCGGGTTGCCGAAAAGCTCTTTGGACGTTGCCAGCTCGCAGACGCAACCGAGATACATGACCGCCACCCGGTTCGAGATATGCTCGACCACGCTCAGGTCGTGGCTGATGAACAGGTAGGTCAGGCCGCGTTGATCCTGAGCATCCATGAGCAGGTTCAGAATCTGGGCCTGAATGGATACGTCGAGGGCGGCGATGGGTTCGTCAGCTGCGATGAATTCAGGGTCAACGACCAGAGCGCGGGCAATGGAGATTCGCTGCCTTTGACCGCCGGAGAACTCGTGCGGGTAGTTGCTGGCCCAGACCGGGTCCACACCAACCTGAAGCATGACATCGGCAACTTTATCACGAACCTCAAGGCGTGAGAGATCTGGATTGTGGAATCGGACCGGCTCTTCAAGGGTCTGTTTGACCGTCATGCGCGGGTTGAGCGATGCATACGGGTCCTGAAAGACCATCTGCATTTTGGTGCGGTAGGGGCGCATCTTGGCCGAACTGAGCTGGTCGATGCGGTCGCCGCGATAGATGATTTTGCCCTTGTTCGGGCGGTACAATCCCATGACCGTACGGGCCAGAGTGGACTTGCCGCAGCCGGATTCACCGACAATGCTGAGAGTCTCACCGGGCTGGATATCCAAGGTGACGTTGTTGACAGCCTTGACCACGGTTTTTTGGAGACCGATCTTGCCGTCGGCGAACTTGATCTGGTCGAGGAATGAGCCGGAGATATCGAAATGCTTGTCAACATCTTGTATTTCAAGAATGGCGGTCATTATTCCACTCCTTCGCGCATGAAGCAGGCGACTTGTGTGCCGCTTTCAAGCTCTTTGAGGGTGGGAATTTCGTGTTTACACCGCTCAAGGAGTGCCGCACAGCGTGGTGCAAAGGGGCAGCCGTCAGGCATGTCCCGTAGCGATGGCATCATGCCGGGAATCTGATTGAGCCGTTTCGCTCCTTCTGCCATCTGGGGCAGGGCTTTGATCAGACCTTGCGTGTATGGATGCTGCGGGTTGGTTATGATCTGCTTTGATGAGCCTAGTTCCACCACTTTTCCCGCATAGAGGACCGCGATGCGTTGGGTGACTTCGGAGACAACGGCCAGATCGTGAGTGATCAGGATAAGCCCCATGTTTTCGGTTTCGCATAGCTCAAGCAGCAGGTCCATGATCTCGGCCTGAATGGTCACATCGAGTGCCGTGGTCGGTTCGTCCGCAATAATCAGGTTCGGGTTGGTCAAAAGCGAGATGGCGATGACGATGCGCTGACGCATTCCGCCGGAGAATTCGTGGGGGTACTGGGACAGCCTTTTTTCAGGGGAAGGAATGTAGACTTTTCTCAGTTTTTCCAGACAGATTTTTTCGGCTTCCTTGTTCGATACCTTCATGTGAGCCAGGATGGTCTCTTTCATCTGGGTGCCGATGGTCAGGACCGGGTTCAAGGTCATCATCGGGTCCTGAAAGATCATGGCTATGCGGTTGCCCCTGATCTTGCGCATCTGTTCGTACGAATACTTCGAGATGTCGTTGCCTCGGAAGATGATTTTTCCGCCGGTGATTTTTCCGGGCTTGCTGATCAAATTGATGATGGAAAAACCGAGCACGGATTTGCCCGCGCCGGATTCGCCGACAATGCCGAGGCGTTCGCCTCTATTGATGGTCAGGCTGATATCACGTACGGCCCGGACTGTGCCGGACCTCAGGGTGAAATCGACCCGAAGGTTTTTTATTTCTATAAGTTGTTCCACGCCTTACCCCTTGTAGAGTTTGGGGTTGAGGAAATCCCGGACCCAGTCGCCCAGGAGATTGATGACCAGAATCAGGCCGACGAGCAGGATGCCGGGGAAGATGGTGATCCACCAGGAGCCGGAGAAGATGTACTCGAATCCGGCGGTGATCAGTGACCCCAGCGATGGCTTGGTCACGGGCATTCCAAGGCCGAGGAAGGACAGGGCCGCCTCACTCATGATGGCGTTTGCCACCTGCACGGTGGAGATGACCAGCACCGGCGAGAGCGTGTTTGGCAGGATATGTCGCCACATGATTCTGATTCGGGACAGGCCGATGATGCGGGCTGCCTCGACGTATTCTTTTTTGCGTTCGGCCAGTACAGAGGCGCGGACAGTACGGGCGTACTGCGGCCATTCCGCCAGACCGATGATGGCGATCAGGAGCGGTACGGCCACGCGGTCATACCCGGCCACGCCAAATGCCGTCTGGACAATGGCACCGATGAAGATGGCGATCATGTATGTGGAGAATGAGAGCTGCACGTCAGCGATACGCATGAGGATGTTGTCGAGTCGCCGCACATAGCCTGACAACAGGCCGACGATGATACCGATGAATGCCTGGAGACATACTGCGCCAACACCGATGAGGAGGGAGACGCGCATACCGTACAGCATGGTGGAGAGCATGTCGCGCCCCTGGGCATCGGTGCCGAGCAGGAATTTGCTTGAGCCGCCTTCACTCCATGCAGGAGCGATCTGGGCATCCATGATTTCTATGGTTGTGGGATCGTAAGGGTCATGGGGCGCGACAATCGGTGCGCCAAATGCCGAGAAGACCAGGATTGCAAGGATGATGAAACTGGTCAGGGCTACAGGGTCCCGAAGGAAGCTGTAGAGCATGTAGGATTGTTTGAAGCGTTGCCATCTGGTTCTCATTTACTTTCTCCCTGCGACCCGGATAGTGGGGTTGACGAGGCCGTAAATGATATCGACGGCAGTGTTGACGAGCACGAAGATGAGTCCGACGAAAACGAGATAGGCGACCATGAGCGAGGTGTCGGATCGTTCAACCGACTCGATGAACATGGAGCCCATGCCCTGCCACTGGAAGACCGTTTCGGTCAGGATGGTGAAGGCGACCATGATGCCGAGCTGCACGCCGCCAACGGTGATGACCGGGAGCAGGGTGTTCTTGAAGGCATGGACCATCCAGACTCGACGGGGCTTGAGGCCCTTGGCCCAGGCGTACTTGACGTATTCGCTTTCCAGCACTTCCAGCATCTCCGATCTGATCAGTCGGATGAAAAGGGGAAGCATGATGGAGGAGAGCGCGATAGATGGCATGATCAAATGCTTGAGGCCGTCAATTGTCAGCATTCCGCTGTCCCACCAGCCGAAGATCTGTACCGTCTCACCTCGCCCGTAGGATGGAAGCCAGTGCAGTTCGACCGAGAAAATGTAGATGAGCAATATGGCTGTGAGAAAGACCGGCATGGATACCCCGATGATGGAGGTTCCCATGACGAACCGGCTGAACCATTTTTGTGGCTTGATGGCTGAGTATATGCCCATGGGGACTGAAAGAAGGATGATGATGAGGGCTGAGCAGAAGACGAGTTCCAGAGTGGCCGGGGCTTTTTTGATGATTACTTCTGTAGCTGGTTTCTTGAAAAAATAGCTTTGCCCGAGATCTCCGTGAAGTACGTCTCCCAGAAATCGGACATACTGCACCATGAATGGGTCGTTGAGTCCGAGTTTCTCTCGCATCTCGGCCCGTTCGGCTGGAGTGACGCGCTGGCCCACCAGATCGCGTATAGGGTCGCCAAAGTTGTGTTTGATGGCGAATCCGATGCAGGCGATGATCAGCATGACGATCATTGCCTGAAAGATTCGTTTTACGGCAAATGCAAACATGGTTTCTCGTTTAGTGGTATATGTATGATAACGGTGCGAATTGACGTCTATCTTAAATTATTGGTTAAATTCTGAACGTTCGCAGGGCTGTCCATTTGCGTCAAAGGGGAACTCCCGGAATACACCGGGGTTCCCCTTTATTGTTCTTTCGGGTCGATTGCAAGCAGAGATTGACGCTACTTGATGACCAGGTCGCCGAAGTACGGGAAGTTCATGACATTCACGATTACTTCGGTGTTCATGTTGGACTTGGAAGCCCAGGACAGGTTCTGCCAGTGCAGGGGCAGGAAGCCAGCTTCGTCATACTGAATCTGCTCGACTTCCTGGCACTGTGTTGCACGCTTGGCCATGTCGGTCTCGACCTGAGCGGCCACGGTCAGTTCATCGACCTTGGCGTTGCAGTAGTTGCCGGAGTTGTACTGGCCGTAGCCGGTATCGGCATTGCGACACATGGACAGGAATTCGTAGAAGTTACCGGAATCTTCGGTGTCAGCGTGCCAGCCAATCATCTGGATGTCGGCGACCTGTGCGTCGAACTGATCCCAGTACTGAGCCTTGGGCATGGTCTTCAGGGCGACCTTGATACCAATCTTGGACATCATGGAGACGAATGCTTCGGATATTTTTTCGTCGTTTACGTAACGGTTGTTGGGTGCGATCATGGTGCACTCGAAACCATCGGAGAAACCGGATTCGGCCATCAGGGCTTTGGCCTTGTCAAGGTCGAAGCGCGGGGTCAGCTCATCCTTGTGACCAACATAGCCCTTGGGGCTCATCTGACCGGCTGCCGTGGCAAAGCCATTCATGACCTTTTCAACAACACCGTTGTTGTTGTAGGCGTATGCCATTGCGAGGCGGACCTTGGGGTCTTTCAGAGCGGGGTTGCGTTCGCTGTTGAGCTGGAAGGTGATGATACGGGAGCCGGACATGGTTACCAGGTTCAGGCCGTCGGTACCCTTGATGCGTTCGAGATCCTGAGGCGGGACAGGCATGATGAAATCAACATCGCCGGACAGAAGGGCGGCCACGCGGGTGGCATCGTTCTTGATCGGGGTGAGGGTGATAATATCGACGTTACCGGATTTGTCCCAGTAGTCTGCAAAGCGGGTGAAGACGGTTTTTACACCAATTTCACGCTGGGTGACGGCAAAGGGACCGGTGCCGGACTCATTCTCAAGAGCAAAGGAGTAGTCGGTTTTGACGATCAGGTCCTTGGGCTTACCCTTGTCGTCTGTCCCGGAGTAGAACTTCTTGTCCATGGGGAAGATGTAGGTGGCCATGTTGAGAACCAGGCCATAAGGCTCTTTGGTTTTCAAATCAACGGTGTACTTGTCAACGGCTGTGGCGCCGACGAAAGGCTCAAAGAGTCCCTTGTAGTCGTCAGATTTCTTCAGGCGCTCAAGGGTAAAGACCACGTCGTCTGCGGTGAACTCGTTGCCGGAGTGGAACTTGACGCCTTCGCGCAGATGAAAGCGCATGGTCAGGTCGTCGATACGTTCCCATTTCTCGGCCAGACGAGGCTGGAAATTCATGTCGGCATCATAGCGGACAAGGGGGTCGAAAACCATGTGAGAGTACTGCAACATGCCACCGGACAGCTGGACATGCGGGTCCAGGGAGACCGGGTCTGCATCCATGGCAAGTTTCAGGGTGACTTTTTCTACCGCTGCGGGAGCGGCACCTTCAGCAGCGTCCTTCTTTTCCTCACCACAGCCAGCCAGAAACATGGCGGATACGATGAGAGAGAGAAGGAGCAGGGAAAATTTGCCGGCGAATTTGAGCATCGACAGTTTCATAAGGAAATTCCTCCATAAATTTTAATCTATTACGCCTTGTATGGCGTTTACCAGACCTCTCCTGCGCCCTTGTGGGCACATGTTTCGTCCGGTCTAGCGGTGACAGGAAAGGGGTTGCCTCTCCAATTAATCACTGTATAAATGACGGACGGAAACGAAATATTCATACACTTTTCACATTGTTTTAACAATAGTGCCTGGATGACTGATATAAAGGTGGATAGGTAGAATTATGTTCGGAATGTTCGGTAGATACGCCTTTGTGACGATAGTTGTTCTTTTTTTATGCGGCTGTGGCGCATCTTCTGCCTTGGATGGTGGTTTTGACCCCGCAGAAATCTTGATGTTGGATAATGACTATGAATCAAGTATTTCGATCAAGAAGGGTGAAATGTTCGCTTTGGACATGCTCATTCCCTTTGCAAAGGGATACAGGATCATTGGCGCATCATTTGATCCCATCATGTTCAGACTGGAGCATTACCTTGAATACGAGGATGATGGCGCGACTCGTGCGCGGTACATGTTTTTGGCCCTTGAGGATGGGGCGTCTGATGTATTGATCAAGATGCAACCCCTGTCAGGCGGGGACGTGAA
>JAFLJW010000021.1 GCA_022712815.1 Pseudodesulfovibrio sp.
GAAGGGGAGGAAAACCCCCTTTGAGAAGGGGGTTTTCCTCCCCTTCCCCAGACCCCATCCCCTCCTTTTCCCTAAACTTTTTGTGTGCGCATTCGCGCAAATCAAGAGGCTCGTCATTTTTTCCTTTCCGCAAAAGGTTTTGGATTGAGTTTATTTCAAGGGGGAAAGGCTATAGTGGGCTATTTTCAATCATCGGCAATTTATTGTACAAATTTGGCAGAAAGGTATAAGCTGTCTTGATTTCAACACGAATTTCATATTCCGGCCCCATATATCAACTAAATCAACTGGCTGGAATTCACATCATAATTTGAAGGTATTCATGGAAAATGAAAACACCCAAAGTCCCGAGTCCGGGAACGAGGAATCAAAGACGCACAGCGGTCTGCCTGAAATGGCATTCGACACGCTGCCCACTCCCCTGAGAGAAGCCTGTGACCGCGCCGGATGGGACAAACTGATGCCCGTGCAGGAACGAGCCATGCCCTATCTCCTGGCCGGGAAAGACATCATGGTTCAAGCCCGGACAGGCTCTGGCAAGACCGGCGCATTTGTCCTGCCGCTCATCGACAAGCTCGATCCGAGCAAGCCCCATTGTCAAACGCTGGTCATGGTCCCCACCCGCGAACTGGCCAGTCAGGTCGCTGCGGAAGCAAAGATGCTGGCCGGCGAAAACGGCATCAAGGTCGTGGCTGTCTACGGCGGTGTCGGCTACAAGGAACAACTCGATGCCTTCCGCGAAGGCGCACAACTCGTGGTCGGCACGCCCGGTCGTATTCTCGACCATCTCATGCGCCGCAACCTGATACTCGACAACCTCAAGATCCTTATTTTTGACGAAGCTGACCGGATGCTTTCCGTTGGCTTTTACCCGGACATGGTGGAGGTCAAACGCTACCTGCCGAGCAATCTGGTCGGTTCCTTCATGTTCTCGGCCACCTTCCCCCAGAGCGTCCTTCGGCTGGCCGAGGAATTCATGCACGAGCCTGAACTGCTCAGCCTGTCCAGCGATGAGGAAAACATCACCTCCATCGCCCATCAGTTCGTGGAAGTGCAGGCCATGGGCAAGGAACGCAAGCTCATCAAGCTCATCGAGCTGGAAAATCCCTCTTCGGCACTGATATTTTGCAATACCAAGCGCAACGTGGAATTCACGGCTGCCCTGCTTTCCCAGTTCGGATTTGATGCCGAGGGACTGACCTCGGACCTGAGTCAGAACAAACGTGAAAAACTCATGGCCCAGATCAAGGCAGGCGAGCTGCGCTTTCTGGTCGCCACAGATGTTGCCGCCCGTGGTATCGACATCCCGGAACTCTCCCACGTCTTCATGATGGAGCCGCCGGAAGACCCGGAATCATACGTCCATCGCGCAGGACGCACGGGCCGCGCCGGAGCGACCGGAACAGCCATCACCTTGGTGGATGTCATTCAGAAAATGGAACTGGAACGTATTGCCTCCCGTTTCAAGATCAGATTTCAGGAGATCAAGGACCCGACCGAAGAGGACGTTTCGGCCATCATCGAGGAAAGGCTGACCGCTTTGCTTGAGAAAAAGCACCGCAAGCTGACCAATATCCAGAAAGAACGCGTCTCCCGTTTCCTGCCACTGGCAAAAAAATACGGCGAAGACGAGGAAGCCCTGGCCCTGCTGGCAATGCTGCTCGACGAAATATATCAGCCCACCTTGCACGGCAAGCCCGTGGAACCAGCGGCCAAGCAGGAAACACCCAGACAATCCCGCCCCATACAGGATCGTTCAGGAAGCCGTCCACCGAGAAACACCGACCGCAATCGTCAAGGCGGAAATCGGGATCGCAGACCAGAAAAACGCGACAAGCCGGAAGATAAACGTGAAGCCGCCCCCAAACGGGAACGGAGTGAACCGGCTCCTCGTAAAGCCGCCCCCAGACCGGAACGAAATGAGCCAGCTCCTCGTGAAGCTGCGGCCGGAACGGAACGCAAAGAACAGCCCCCCCGCGAGGCCGCTCCCAAACCTTCTTCCGACAAGGGTGAATCAAGACCCCGTCCTCGCAGACGGCGCAGAAGAAAGAAGCCATCCGGCAGCTAAACCATGCCTGAGAGCCAGCTCGTTCTCGGCCTGGCTGCCGGGTATCATTACGGTGACGTTCGTCCGTTCCTCGTTTCGCTGGAACGGACCGGTTACCGTGGTCAGCTCGTCCTTTTCGTCTCTGAAACCACCAGAGATATTGAGCGCATCACCAAGCACGATGTCACGACCATCCCCCTTTATCGGGCTGCCGGACTGGAAGACATCCCATACAATGCGTTGCGCTATTTCCTTTATCTGGACTACCTGAAAGCATCGAACCATCGTTTCCGGCGTATCCTGATCACGGATGTCCGCGATGTCGTATTCCAGCTCGACCCATTTAAATACCCATGGCCTGACGGCATCAATTGCGCGTTGGAAGACAAACGCATGACCATCGGCAAATGTCCGTACAACGCCCATTGGATTCGTGAACATCTGGGTAGCAAGGCGTTGGCTGAGGTCGAAAACAAGCCCATTTCATGCTCCGGTACCACCATGGCCGATCACGACTCCATGCTGACCTATCTGAAAACCCTGACAGCGGGGCTGATTCCCTGCACCCCGGGCAAACACATGGCGGGATACGATCAGGGGGTACACAACCATCTGGCC
>JAFLJW010000022.1 GCA_022712815.1 Pseudodesulfovibrio sp.
TGGATGAAAGAAAGCTGGTTGCGAAGAACTTCTTCGATGCGCTGGTGTTCTTCGGTTTCCAACTCCAGACACTGTTGCTGGGCTTTGAGGAACGTTGCGCGTTCAAGGGCCTTGAGTATGGCCTGATCCAATTCGGGCAGGACCGATTCGCCCTTGATCACGAAATCCCAGGCACCCTTGCGGATTGCCTTGATGGCATCCTCGATTTGACCAGCCCCGGAAAGGACAATGAACGGAACTTCCACTGAATGCTCCGTCAGCTCTGCAAGAACGTCAAAACCATCCCTATCGGGCATACGCAGGTCGATGAGCACGGCATCTGGTTTTTCGCTCAAAAACAATTCGACACCGAGACGCCCCTCTTCGGCCTCCAGTGTAGCATACCCGCGCTTCTCCAGATAATGTGCCACCAAAACCCTGAAAGTGGGATTGTCGTCTATTATCAATATGAGGGGCAGGCTCAAAAAAATGTCCTTTTTCTTGGTTTCGACTGAGATAATAGTATGCTTCTACACAAAAATGAAGCAGTGAGTTATTATTATCAAGGATATGGTTTGATAAATGCAGCTTGCTTGTCTACTGCTTTGGAACCGGGTATAGCTACAAAATAATCCATTTATATCAGGAGAAAGTTGATGAAAGCCCTTATCCTTATCGTCATCCTCACACTGTCGGTCCTGACCGGCCCGGCCCAGGCCAGACAAAATCTACTTTTTGTCGCGGACATTGATTTTGCTCCGTACTCCATGATTACCCAAGGCCAGGCCGCTGGCATTGATGTTGATGTCCTGACCGAAGCGGCCAACCGGGCTGGCTTCATGATTGAAATTCAGTTCAAGCCGTGGGATGAACTCATCGAGATGGTCAAAAACGGTACGTGCGATGGTGCGTTCGGTCTGTTCAAAAGCCCGGAACGGGAGCAATACTCAATGTTCATGGAAGCGGCTCCCCTCCACTACAGCGACTACGTGCTGTTCACCAAGGTGGGGTCCAAATTTTCATTCCGCTCCTATGCGAATCTTCAGGGCAAGACTATCGGCAGGATCGCCGGGACCTCTCTGGGGAAAGATTTCGAGGCCTCCTTGGTCAAAGGAGTGATGCAGATCAAGGAGTATCCGGATCTTGCCACGGCTCTCAAGGGATTGCTGGTCAATGAAATTGATGCCTATGCGGGCAATATTGATGTGACCCATTATCGCTTGAAGAGTATGGGCATGACCAGCTCCATCGTCTATCTGCCCAAGAAGATAGTGACCCAGAAACCTACCTATCTGGTTTTGTCCCGAGCCTCCAAGCTCAAGGACAAGGACAGGGTCATTCAAGGGTTGGAACGCGCCATGGACCAAATGCGCAAAGACGGAACCTACAACAAGATCGCCCGGCATTATCTGATCCGCTATTAGGAAGATATCGACAGGTATTACCTGCCCGACACCAATGTTATCCTGAGAGCTGGCAAAGCCGTGATGATTCAAAAAGCAGACGAGCTTCTCAGCGAAGAAGTGCGTCCGTATGCTCCAGGCCGGGGGCGTTTCGGGCTATGAGGTTTAGCCACGGGGTGAAGGCTGGCTCCCCCCCCTCCCAGACGGTCAAACGGCAAAAAATATCTTCCATGCTCCGGCAACGACTCAGGAGCAACCGCTGATTTTTGGTTTCTCTTGCGAATCGCCCCACGGTTTGATTGTTCTGGTTATGGCTATCTGCAAACAACCCGGAGCAACCAAGAGCACCAGACAAGAGACCTGACGAAGAATTATGTGGATTTGCCCGGCACCTGTCGTCCGCAGGCTTTTCAACTCCCTTCCGATGAGCTATCCTTTGACTTCCAGAATGAACCGAAACCAAGGAGCATCCCTTGAAACGCACCATATCAGCCCTTGCCAAGAATGAACCCGGCGTGCTGGCAAAAATGGCTTCCGAATTTGGCAGATACAAGGCTAACATTTTGTCTCTGGCCGCTGGAGAAACAGAGAATCCTGAAGTTTCCCGCATAGTTCTCTGTATTGAAGGAGAAAAGGGGGCCATTGATGAGGTTGAATCGTATCTGGGCAATCTGGACGTCATTATCCAGATCGACGACCTGTCGCGTAAGGGTTTTGTGGACCGTGAGCTGGTCATGATCAAGGTTGCGATGGACCGTGAGCGCACAGGACAATTAATGCAAATCTTTGAAGTTTTTCGGGCCAATGTCGTGGGCATGGGGCAAAAGACCATTACGGTTGAACTGTCCGGCGACCAGGAGCGCGTGGACGGGTTGATCCAGATGCTCATGCCGTACGACATCAAGTCCATGTGTCGCTCCGGCATGATCGCCCTCAAGCGAGGAGATGAATAGTGGTCGGGTTTGAACCGATAACCAATCTGGAAGGAGTGGTGGAAGCCGCCCTGGCTCACAACGCGGGCGGAGTCCTGCCCAAGGTCGCCATAGCCCGGTCAGCCGAGGATTTCGTACTCCGGGCAGGCATCGAGGCCTATGAGCGCGGCGTGGCCGAGCCTGTCCTCATTGGTGACATGGACGAAACCCGGCGGATCGCAGAGGATCGAGGACTGGACATATCTCCCTTCAGGCATATTGACATAGCCGATAACGAACAGGCGGTAGCCGAGGCCGTGCGACTGTTCCGTGAGGATGAGGCGCAACTGATCATGAAGGGACTGGTGTCGACGGCAACCCTTCTCAAGGCCGTGCTGAACAAGAAGACAGGTGTTCCGCATCCTTCGCGTATCCTGAGCCACGTGTCTGTTTTCGAGTCCCCGACTGATGGCCGGCTGATGATAATGACCGATCCCGGTGTGAATATCATGCCATCGTTGCAGCGCAAGGTGGACATCCTCAAGAATGCCCTGGACGTTGCCCGGAAGCTCGGCATGGACCGGCCCAAGGTGGCAGTTCTGGCAGCCACGGAAAAAGTGAATTATCCAGCCATGCCAGCCACATTGGATGGAGACATCCTGACCAAGATGGCCCAGCAAGGCGAGTTTGGCGATGCCTTGGTGCTTGGCCCCCTGTCTCTTGATCTGGCCGTGTCGCGCGAGGCCGCCGCCTGCAAGCGTTTTGACAGCCCTGTTGCCGGGTGTGCCGATATTTTGCTGACCCCCAACATCGAGGCGGGGAATATCCTGTACAAATCCCTGTCCACGCTGTGCGGCTGCATCATGTCCTCCGTGGTGATGGGCAGCCGGGTGCCAGTGGTGGTTCCGTCCCGCGGGGATTCGGATGCCAGCAAGTTTCACTCCATCGCCCTGGCCTGCGTGCTGGCCCGAAGGAGTCTGCCTTGAACATATTCGTCATCAACCCCGGTTCCATGTCCACAAAGCTGGCCTTGTTCAAGAATGGCAAGGAAGAAGTCTCGCGGGAATTCCAACACACCAAGGCTAGTATGGCCCGATTTGAGAGGGTCATCGACCAGCTCGATTTCCGTATGGACGCAATTCGTGAGTTTCTTGCTGAACCTAACATTGACGCGGGTTCCATAGCTGCCATCGCCGGTCGTGGAGGGCTGTTGCATCCCTTGAAAGGCGGTGTTTACGAAGTGTCTGACGATATGATCGACGATTTGTATAAAGCCCGGTACGGCGAGCATCCGTGCAATCTGGGAGCTGTGTTGGCCCGCAAGCTGGCCCGGGAGTGGTCGGTGCCGGCGTTCATTGTCGATCCTGTTGTCACGGATGAGATGATGGACGTTGCGCGGCTCACCGGTTTGCCTTCCATTGAACGGCGCAGCCTGTTTCATGCCTTGAACCAGCGTGGGGCAGCCCGGACAGTGGCGACCAGATTGGGGCGTTACTATGAAACAAGCAACTTTATTGTCTGTCATATGGGTGGTGGCGTTTCCATAGGCGCACACAGGCAAGGAATGGTGGTGGATGTGGTCAATGCCCTGGACGGCGAAGGGCCGTTTACGCCGGAACGGACCGGTGGATTGCCGATTATCCCGGTGCTTGAGCTGATTCAGCACGGCGAGAACACCTCGAAAGAACTGAAAAGAATCATCCTCCGTGAAGGTGGAGTGTTTGCCCATACAGGGACCAACGACCTTCGGGAGCTGGTGGATGGCATGGAGTCCGGAAATGAAAAAGCTCGGCTGGTCTTTGCATCCCTTTCCTATAATATAAGCAAGCATATCGCGGCATTGTCCCCTGCTCTGGTCGACGAGAAAGGATCTTTTGAGATTGCGGCAGTCATCTTGACGGGCGGCATGGCGCGTAGTGAGCGGTTAGTCAATGAAATCAAAAAATTGACTGGATATATCGGACCAATGGAAGTCGTGGCGGGCGAAGAAGAAATGGCCGCTTTGGCAGCAGGGGCCGAGGCAGCCCTGAGTGGCTCCGTCGCTGTTGGACGGTATAGTGCAGATCATTGAGCCTGTATTACCATAAAAACAAAATTAGGAACCATTACCGTTGACCGGCAGAAAACAGCCTGTTACCGAGTTGTGTATCGAAAAAGGAAGTATGGATGATGTGGCCCCTATGGTGGCAACAAAATAAAAAATCATTGAAATTTCAGGGAATGGTGGGTAGGTTTTCATTAATTGCCAGAAAAGGGGATGTTGTCTAGAGACATACCGCATACCCCAAGAAGGATTACTTGAATGGGATCATTGTTTTCCAGTTCCATATCACTTAGAAAAAGCGTCAGGATTGCGGATGATGAGTTCATCCAACTGCGTGATTTCATATATGAAAAAAGTGGAATTTTTGTTGACGTCAAACGAAAATACCTCTTTGAGAGCCGCTTTTCCAAACGTCTCAACGAGTTGGGTCTTTCCAACTTTGCCGACTATCTCAAGTATTTAAAATTTGACATGAAAAAAGCGGAAGAGCTGACCACGCTCTTTGAAATGGTAACGACCAACGAAACCAGTTTTTGCCGCGACATGAAGCAGCTTAAAGCGTTTCAGGGCAATGTGCTCAAGGAAAAAATAGACGAGCAGCGCAAGACCGGCAAGCTGGAACTCAATATCTGGTCCGCAGGTTGTTCCTCCGGCGAAGAACCCTACACCCTTTCCATTCTCCTCCACGAATCGCTCAAGATGGAACTTCCTCGCTGGAAGATCACCATCACCGCAGTGGACCTGTCCAAGGCCATGATTAAACGTGCCCAGACGGGAGTCTATGGCGACTATGCTTTCAAAACCACCCCTGATGACATAAAGGCCAAATATTTCAAAAAAGACCCTGAAGGATGGAAGATCAACCCTGAGGTACAAAGCCTGGTCAAATTTCAGCAGATGAACCTGAACGATCCTCTTGCGTTGAAGCGAGTGGCCCGATCACACATAGTTTTTTGTCGAAACGTGATTATTTATTTTGACGAGAGCATGAAAAAGAAGGTTGTCGGTTCCTTTTACGACAACCTGTTGCCCGGTGGATACCTGATGCTTGGACACTCCGAGACACTGCACAAAATATCTCAGACGTTCAAGCCGGTTTATCATCCGGGAACTATAGCGTACAAGAAGGAAGGCTAAGGGTTTACGAACCCCCTACTGGAGGGAGCTGTTTTGGGTATTAAACGCTTGGATGAGCTGACAGCAGGCACGGTTCTGGCTTCTGATTTGAAAGCCAGCGACGGCAGACTGCTTTTCAAAGCCGACACAGAGCTGGAGGAGCGTCATATTGAGCTTCTCAAGCGAGTTGGCGTTGCAGAAGCTGACGTTAAGGCTGATGCTGGCGATCTGAGCGACGAAACGGTTCGTGACATTGAAGATTATGTTCGTGATTTCTTCCTGTATGTGGACCCTGAATTCGAACCTTCCCTCCAGATGTTCCGTATAGCCCTTGATCTCACGGGCAGTGCCGTTGCTTCCGGCTGGGTGTTGCCGGACATCTCCGACCGTCGGGCCTCTGATGTCGAGCATATGGAAGACCTTTTCCTCAGGGGCATGGGCTCACCAGATACCATCGTCAAGCACGAAACCGAGCTGGCCAGCTTCCCAGACATATATTTTCGCATCAAGGAAGTGCTGGAGGACGAAAGCGCGTCTGCCGAACGCATCGCCAAGGTCGTCAGCACCGATATGAGTCTGGCCGCCAAGCTGATCAAGCTGGTAAACAGCCCGTTGTATGGCTTTCCACAGTCCATCGATTCCATTAGCCGCGCTGTGGCTCTGGTTGGTGCCAAGGAGTTGTCTACTCTGGCCCTCGGCATCTCAGCAATCAATTATTTCAAGGACATACCGCCTGAACTAGTGGATATGAAGTCCTTTTGGCGTCATTCCATCACCTGTGGAATTTTTGCCAAGATCCTCGCCGGCACCCAGATCGGTCTCTCTCCCGAGCGATTTTTTATCGCCGGGCTCCTGCACGATGTCGGTCGCCTGATCCTGTTCAAGAAGCTGCCTTACGCCTCCACCGAGGCTATGTTATTCGCCCGCGAGAACTCCATTCCGCTGGTCGAGGCCGAGCGGTCCATCATGGATTTCTGCCACACGGACGTCAGCCAGCCGCTTCTCCAGTCCTGGAAGTTCCCGGAAGGGCTGTCCGACATGATCAACTACCACCACAGCCCCATGGAATTCCCCAACCCGTTGGAACCAGCCATCATCCACGTGGCCGACAACCTGACCAACGCGGTGGAAATAGCCCAGGGCGGCATGTATGTCCTGCCCGGCATAGACGTACAGGCTTGGGAAATTCTCGGAATCAAGGCCGACCCGCTGCTCCGCGATGCAGTCGATCAATACCATGAACAGATCGACATAATCATGAATGCCTTCTTCTAGACGAAGGTCTTTCCCCCACCGATTACAACAAACTACAACAGACAGACATTCCAATGGAATATCTGCCCGTTATGCTTTCTTTACCCTGGGATTCCAAAGGGCTTGCCCTTTGGCCGCCAGAGGCGAAGTCACCCGATAATTCCGCCAAAGGCGGTTTCAAAATTAAATCATCCTAAATCGCGCTGGAGCCGGACTCGCCGGTGCGAATGCGGACCACTTCTTCCACGGGTGAGATGAATATCTTGCCATCGCCGACCTGTCCGGTACGGGCAGCCTTGCTGATCGCTTCCACTGCGTCCGAGACAAGCTCGTCGTCGATAACTATGTCAATCTTGATCTTGGGGACGAAATCGACCTGATATTCCGCGCCCCGGTAAACTTCCTTGTGTCCGCCCTGACGACCAAAACCCTTGACCTCACTGACGGTCATGCCCTTGATGCCGAGGGCAGTGAGACCTTCCTTGATATCTTCGAGCTTGTAGCTGCGCGTGATCACTTCTATTTTCTTCATTATGAACTCCGATTATGCTTGGTATGCGCTTTCGCTGTGCTCGGATGTGTCCATGCCGACTTCCTCGTCGTTGTCCTGCATCCGAAGCGGTGAGAAGGCGTTGATTGCCTTGATGATAATCCAGGTGGTCACAAGAGTATAGCCTCCGACCACACCTATACCGATGAGCTGTGTGCCCAGAAAGCCGGGATTGCCGTAGAAGAGGCCGTCCGCGCCGCCGGGGTTGACCGCAAGTGATGCGAAAAGGCCAAGGCCAATGGTGCCGACCAGACCGCCCACGCCGTGAATACCCACGACATCGAGGGAATCGTCATAACCGAAATGATTCTTGGCAAGAACAGCGAGGTAACAGAACAGGCCGCCCATGAATCCGATGGCGACAGCCGCGTTGGGACCGACAAAACCGGCGGCTGGCGTGATGGTGGCAAGGCCCGCGATGGCCCCGGATGCCGCGCCCAGAGTAGTTGGTTTGCCGGAGTGATACCATTCAACCAAGGTCCATGTAGCCATGCCGGTCATGCCTGCGATGTGCGTGGCCACAAAGGCCGTTACAGCAATCCCGTTGGCAGCCAAAGCACTGCCGCCGTTGAAACCGAACCAGCCGAACCAGAGCAGCCCGGTACCGGTCAGGGTCATGGGCAGGTTATGCGGAATAAACTGGCGTTTGCCAAAGCCCTTGCGGGGCCCGATGGCAACGCAGGCCACGAGTGCGGCTATGCCGCAGGTCACATGGACGACCAGTCCGCCTGCGAAATCCAGAACCCCATAGGCTCCGAGAAATCCGCCGCCCCATACCCAGTGGCAGACCGGGTTGTAAACGAATACGGCCCACATGATGCTGAAAACACAAAACGGAGCGAATCTGACACGCTCGGCAAATGCGCCGGTGATAAGTGCGGGCGTGATGACCGCGAACATGCATTGGTAGATCATGAAAAGAATTTGCGGAATGGTGGTGGCGTAGGTGGCGCTGGGCGCAGCAGTCACACCGCTGAGGGCGAAATAGGACATGTCGCCGATCAATCCGGCCACGTCCGGGCCAAAACTCATGGAATAGCCGATGTATATCCATTCAAGACTGATAAGCGAAATCATGAAAATGGATTGCATGATGGTGCCGAGCACATTTTTGCTGCGGACCATGCCCCCGTAAAACAGGGCCAGCCCCGGTGTCATAAGCAGCACCAAGGCCGCACAAATAAGAATGAAGGCGGTATCGCCGCTCTGGATCATTCCATCCCTCCCTACTAAGTATTTCCGGCCAATCCCAAGGTTGTACTGAATGACGACCACCCCATGCGGCCTGCCACAAATTCACTTCCGGGCATTTGCCTCGGAAAGAAATTACAATTTTGGTATTAATTGACCAAGTGCAGTGGGTAGGTTTAGCAATAACAATGCCAGCGGGTTACTAACCGTCATAGCGGCCTTTTTTATACTGAAAATATTCTGTTCAACATTTTTTGTACATATTTGTCGTGCTTGCTCGCATGCGACCTGACAATATTGTCAATGCCGAGAGTTGTCCGCTGTTGATTGTGTTTTTGAGAGAGTAGTAGAAATGTGATGAAAGCAAGAAAGGCTGTTTTTAAAGTGGATTGGCACTATTTTAGCGTATTACCCGTATTGGCTAAAGCTGCTGAATCCAGAACACCATCAAACCTGTTCTTCGAGAGGTGTTCGTTGAAAACAATTCGAAGTGGAATCACTGGGGGTGAGGGGGTGTGCAGGAGTCCGGTGTCGATGCGTTCATGTCATCAAGGGCGCAAAAGGCGTTACTAAGCAGATCAGCGTTAGGACAATTGCCTTTGATGCAACGCAATAAGGTGAGCACGACAAGCAGGGCCACAAGCAAAGCGGCAAAGAGAATAGCGGCAGACATGGTTGGCCTCCTTTCTCTCAGAAGACCACCATTTAGTTACGGCTGTATGAAGAACCTGTGACTCTTGGGTGAAATCAAGGTCTAATGAGCATCACCTTCAATAATGAGATTCGGCAATTCGTCCGTGTCATCATGCTTGATGGGGAAATGCTCTGTAATCAGCTCGCCGCATCGCCTGACACCTTGGCACATGGCCTCGCCCGGACGCCCTGCCTTGATACCTTCGGTGATCATCTCCACCACTTCATCCCAGACCTTTGGGTCGACCTTGTCGTTGATGCCCTTGTCCGCCAGCACCTGGACACTCCGTTCAAAGACCGAGACATAGATAATAATGCCGGTCAGATCGCGGGTACGATGCAACCCATTGAGATAGAAAGATGTAACTGCCGCTTCCTCAACTTCCTCGCGCATCTCACGCTTGGAAATAAAGGGTTTCTTCAGGACAGGGACGGCAGCCAGCAGACGAGAGAAAATGACGTAGGCAGCCATGAACAATCCCAGGAACACCCACATATCTTCGCGGCCAAGAAGCATGGCAACGATCACGGCGGTCAGGATGCCAAGCGTCAGTCCGCCAAGATGCGCGGCGCGTGAGTAGTCGTAGCTCATGGAAGAGATGACCGGCACGATTTCACCAGAGGTCTGCTTTTCCACATCCACAACGCACTCGATAAGCGCGTTCTGTTCGTCCTTGGAGAGAAAAGTCTGTGCTATATTTTTCATGACAATCCTTGTTTTTACCATCCGCCGGAGGCCCCGCCGCCACCGAAACCACCACCGCCGAAACCACCAAAGCCACCGCCTCCTCCACCGAAACCGCCGCCACCACCGCGATGGCCGCCGAGCATACTAAGCAGGAAAAGGGTGCCGACTGTGGAGCCGAGACCGGATCGGTTCGTTCTGGCCTGACCATCACCGGCCTGTCCGGCCTGTCCGGGCTGTCTGCGTTTGCCAAACTTCTCGGTTATGAAAATGATACCGAACATGATGAGAATGATGAAGGGCAGGCCACCACGCTTGCTGCGCCGGGTTTGTTTGGCCGGTTCAGCCGTGTATTCACCGCGGACCGCACCGGAGATGGCTGCCACGCCATCAAGGAAGCCGCCGTCAAAGTCATTTGTCTTGAAATGTGGAGTGATGACGTTGGCGATGATCTGGCCCGCCAAAATGTCCGTGAGCACACCTTCAAGGCCATAGCCGACCTCAATGCGGACTTTGCGGTCTTGTTTGCTCACGATCAGGATGACGCCGTTGTCAATCTTCTTCTGGCCCACTTTCCATGCATCAGCCACACGGATGGAGAAATCCTCAAGGGAATCGCCTTCAAGGGACGGGATGGTCAGCACCGAAACCTGAGTGGAGTCCGTGCGTTCCAGTTCGGCCAGTCTGGCATCCAGAGCTGTGCGGGTGGCCGGAGACATCATCCCCGCCAGGTCATTGACTCTGCCCTTGTAGGGCGGGACATCCAGGGCAAAGGCCCCGGTTGCCAGCAGGACTGTGAGGGCCATGCTTATAGCTGTCACGAGAAGTTTGCGTATCATTTTATTCCCATCGGCAAAATATTGATAAATTATTTGGGATTCCAAAGGGCTTGCCCTTTGGCCGCCGGAGGCGAAGTCACCTGACACTTCCGCCAAAGGCGGCTTCAAAATCAAATTACTCTAGGACTTGGTTCCAAAACTGACTTTCGGAACTTCCTTTGCCCCGGGATCAGCCTGGAAGAATTCCTTGCGTTCCAAATGGAGCATGACCGAGTTGGTCAGGGAATTGGGGAAGCTGCGGATGGAGCCGTTAAAGGCCTTCACCGCGTTATTGTACCGCTGACGAGCAACATTGATACGGTTTTCCGTGCCTTCGAGCTGGCTCTGCAAGCCAAGGTAATTCTGGTTCGCCTTGAGGTCGGGATAGCGTTCCACAACCACCATCAGGCGCGACAGGGCCGAGGAGAGTCCGCTCTGGGCAGCCTGAAACTTGGCCAGAGCCGCTTTGTTGGAGAGCATTTCAGGGGAAAGGGTTGTCTGGGTGGCCTTGGCACGGGCCTCAATCACGGCCTGAAGGGTGTCCTTTTCATGGGCGGCAGCACCCTTGACGGTTTCCACCAGATTGGGAATGAGGTCAGCCCGGCGTTGCAGCGAGGCTTCCAGATTTCCCCAGGCAGCGAAAACGTTCTCTTCCTGCATTTGCATGGAGTTGTAGCCACATCCGGTCAGTATCATGACAGAAAACAGGGCCATCAGAGTCAAAGCTATACGTTTTATCATCGGTTCATTCCATTTTGTTTTGAGTTTGAAAGACCACCCAAAGATGCGGCCCGGCTTGCAAAAGTCAAGGAGGGCCACAAATGTTTTATGCGCTTATCCCTTTTTTTTCTTGGCGGGTCGCTTGAGCCGCTTGCCTGCGGACAGGAGCTTGCGCAGTTCCTCGGCAGCGATCACCACATCTTTCCCATGCAACAGGAATCGCTCCTTGGATGTCTGGAAATGCCAGCCCACCGGCCTGTTCAGAAGTTTTGCCCCTCGGGAATTCAGATATTCCTCAGCTTCATTTTCAGCGGCCACGTCTTCCATTTCCGCGAGAATTTCCCTGCGTTTCTGCATTTCGCGCAGTTTACTGGAAATTTCGTAGGCAGACCTGAGAATATCATCGGGCTGAACATCAGTGACTTTCTTGCGCCCCGACAGATGTCGTTGCAGTTCGTTGAGGTCGGTTTTCAGTTCCTTGACTTCAAAGAGCGCGGCCTCTTGAGCATCTTGAATTTTATCAGTGAGTTGTTTGTAGATGGCGCGGAGTTTGTGATGGGACATATATCCTGCTTTAAAACGTTGTAGTTACCCCGGAATTCTTTGAACCGCCTTTAGGCTAGCGCATTTCTGTGGCTCTATGCAACCGCCAGATCGAATCAATTTGAAAGCATTTCATGATTGCCCGCTGTCCACATTAAGGATGGGCAGGGAAAAAACAAACTTGCTGCCCCTGCCTCTGCTACTTTCCACCCAGATATGTCCGCCGTGGGCGTTTATGATATTGCGGCAGATGGGCAAACCGAGGCCTGTCCCTCTGGGACGGTCGGCAAGGCTTTCCTGCCCCTGGATGAATTTGTCAAAAATGGTGGCATGAAGTTCTTCCGGGATACCGATACCTGTATCTATGACACTGATCCGTACATGCTTCTCCACCTGACGCACCCGGCAGGTGATGCTCCCTTCTTCGGTGAACTTCACGGCGTTGGAAAAGAGGTTGACCATGACCTGAATCAGTCGGTCAAGGTCGCCCATGACTTCCGGGAGCTTCGGCTTGATGTCTGCCATCAGGGCGAGCTTTGATTCATCAAAAAGAGCATCTGTCGCTTCAATGGACCGGCTGATGAATTCATTTGGGCTTATCGGCTGCATCTTGTATTCGATCTTGTCGGCTTCAAGCTTGGCCAGATCAAGGACATCATTGATCAATGCGGTCAGGCGCCCCCCTTCGGAGATGATGATGTCTATATTCTTTTTGACCCGGCTCATCTCCTTGACCAGATTCGGTTTTCCGGCATGGCCTACAGCCGGGTAGATTCTGCCGACGAGCTTCTTTCTGATGATCTTGGCAAAACCGATGATAGAGGTCAGGGGCGTGCGCAATTCATGAGAGACGATGGACAGGAATTCGGATTTGGCCTGATTGGCCCGGTCCAGCTCTCTGGTCCGCTCCCGAACCCTGATTTCAAGCTGATCATGACTCTTCCTGAGGGACTCTTCATTGCGTCTGCGCTCGGAGATATCACGGGCCACAATGACCGCCTGACGCTTATCCTGATGGGTGACGATACGGAAAGTCATTTCCACTGGCACGGGGTTGTGTTCCAGACAACCGGGACAGCATAGCTCTGTTTCCAGATTCAAGGTATCGCTTTTCGTGTTGAACAGATTACTGGCGTACTTGGCTATATGGGGCGGTAGAAGGCTTTTGAAAGGCAAACCGGCAAGCCCCTCGATCCCGCAGCCGAGCATGGCATGCGTGGAGCCTGAAATATCAAGGATGATTCCGGTGTCCGCATCCACGACCAAAATGGCATCGGATACACGATCAAGCAAGGCGCGGAAATGCTCCAGCTCATCAAGTCTGGACTTGAGTTCCGGGTAATAGCTCTTGCTAATGGACCGCTTGCCCAGGCCGATGAGCTTTTCGCGCTCGCTGGCCGGGTCCGGTTTCAGGTCAGCACGCCTCTTCATAAATTGCCATGACCTCGCTTAAAGACGGTTGCCTGGGGTTGGTGAGCATGCACGCATCGGCCAGGGCATTTTTCGCCAACAACGGCAGGTCGTCCATATCCATTCCCATCTTGCAAAGACTGTCCGTGACTCCTGCGGCCTGCTTGAGGCTGCGGAAACTCCCCAGAACTTCATCCCTGATCTCGTCAAGAGGCGCATTCTCGGAAATGGAGGCACCCAGCATGTTGCCGAGTCGGCGATATTTATCCGGCGCAGAGTCGAAGTTGTACTCGATTACATGATCAAGCAGGATGGCATTGCAAAGCCCGTGCGGCAGGTCGAGCAAACCTCCCAGACTATGGGCCATGGCGTGAACCGCGCCCAGAATGGCATTGGAAAAAGCAATCCCGGCGTAAGTGGAGGCGAGCATCATGCCAGTACGAGCAGCCACGTCCTTGGGCTTTTCGATGGCCCGAACGAGATGTTTTTTGATGAGACGCACGGCCTCGAGCGCGTTCAGGTCAGTGATCGCAGAACTGGCGTTGGATACAAAGGCCTCTGTGGCGTGGGTCAGGGCATCCAGCCCGGTGTGGGCCGTCAATTCTTCACTCATGGTCATGGTCAGCAACGGATCGATAAGTGCCACATCCGGGACCATGGTCTTGGATACTATGGCTATTTTTACCTTTCGACTGGTATCGGTAATGATGCAGAACTGGGATACGTCCGCAGCCGTACCTGCCGTGGTGGGGATACAAATAAGCGGCGGTCCGGGATGGTCGACCCGGTCCACCCCTTCAAACTCCAGCACATGACGGTCATTGGTGCAAACTATACCGATCGCTTTAGCGCAATCCATGGGGCTGCCTCCGCCCACGGAGACAATGGCATCGCACCCTTCCTTCCGGTAAATTTCTGCCCCGGCCATGGCCTCCTGATCTCGCGGATTCGGTGTCACGCCCGTATACAGGACACTGCCCACTCCTTCGCTTGTAAGGGTGTCGATGATCTTTCCCGGACAGCCCAGTTTGTCCAGCGCAGGATCGGAAACCACCAGGGCTTTCTTGATGGACAGATTGGTCGCATACTGGCCCGCCAACATTGCGGCACCTGTCCCGAAAACAAATTCGGGAGCAACGAATTTTCTCAATTCTTCAATGTCATGTTGGATCATGAGATATCCCCTCTGCAAAAACTTGAACCAAAAATAAAATGATTTTATTTAGCAATTTACCTGAAGGGTTGGAGGAAGTAAAACCCATTAGAAAAAGAATACTGATCTTCAGACCTTACGCTTTCCCCATGAGGGTCAAGAGGGAGTCCATCTTGATTCTGAAGGAATTAAATGAGTTAGAGGTCTCTTCTCCCTCTCGACAGGCGGTTTCCAGCTTTGCCGAGGCCAGGGCTACCGTATCGGCACCTATGGAGGCGCTGATGGACCTGATGGTGTGGGAAAGAGCGATGCCAGTATCCAGATCACCAGCTCCGAGGGCCTGCCGGAGCTCTTCGGTCATGGTGGTCATTTCCTTTCGGGCCGTTTCAAGGAACCCCGCAAACACGGTTTCATCCACACCGAGGGCCTCTCTGGCCTTGTCCGGCATCCAGGCAAACAGGTTCCCATCCCCTTGGGACGTGAGATTCGGTTCGGATATTTCGGTTTCCGGCTGCATTTTGATCTGATCTCTTTCTGCCGCTGGAGGATTCGACCCGACCAGTCTGTTAATGATACCAGCCAGTTGACGAAAATCAACGGGTTTGGGAACGTAATCATCCATGCCCGCAGCAAGGCTTCTGTCCCTGAATTCCTTGAGGGCATGGGCCGTGACACCAACGATGGGAATAGCCGGGTTGGGAATGGGACCACCCGGTGTGGCGGAACGAATGGCCTTGGTTGCCGATATACCATCCAGCACGGGCATTTCGATATCCATGAGGATGATGTCGAAAGGTTCGCGCTTGAGAAGGTCCAGCACCTCCAGACCGGTTCCGGCCACGGCATAGGTGTAGCCCATCTCTTCCAGCCTGAGAGTGGTGACCATTACATTGACATCGTTATCTTCGGCAATGAGTACCCGGACCGGCCTGGAAAGAGCCTTGGGCAGGTTCGAGGTATGCTCGTCAGGCACCGGGCAGGAAACACCCGGCTCGTACCAGAGGGTGAAAGAAAAGGTGCTGCCCCTGCCTACCTCGCTTTGCACGCAGATTTCTCCGCCCATGAGTGAGATGAGCTGCTTGCAGATGGCAAGGCCCAGACCTGTTCCGCCAAAGGCACGGGTGGTCTGGGAAAAACTCTGGAAGATGGTCTCGAAAAACTCCTCGGGGACGCCTATGCCGGTATCTTTCACCTCAAAAAGGATACCGATGGTGCGCGGGTCGTCTGGACGGCCCGAATCGAAATCAGCCGGGGTCACGTGGATGGCAACCGAGCCTCTGTGGGTGAATTTGATGGAGTTGCCCACCAGATTCATGAGTACCTGCCTCAACGACAAAGGATCACCTTTGAGACATTCCGGGATAGTGTCGGCCACGGACAGGACCATATCCAGTCCCTTTTGCCGGGCTTGCATCTCAAGTCCCTTGATGGTGGTGCGGACATGAAACGGCAGGTCAAAATCTATGCGATCAAGTTCCAGCTTGCGGGCCTCGATCTTGGACAGATCAAGGATGTCGTTGATGATATTGAGCAGATGCTGAGCCGAGTCCATGACGGTTCTCAGGTAGTCACGCTGGTCATCGTTCAGGTCGGTTTGCAAGGTAATGTCGGTCATACCGACAATGGCGTTCATGGGAGTCCTGATCTCATGACTCATGGCTGCCAGGAACTCACTTTTGGCACGGTTGGCTACCTCGGCATCTTCACGGGTGCGGATCAGGTCTTCCTGAGCCCGGCGGTGTTCGGAGATATCATCCCAGGCCCAGATGACGCCCTTGTCCAGACTGTCCGGGTCCACGGCTTTGGCATACATGCGGCACCAGACCGCAACCCCATCCTTGTCCATAAATGCCTGCTCGGTGTTGAATTCACCGTTTTGAACCAGAGTTTCACGAGAGGTTTGGACAAAATCTTCAGTCTTTTCATTGGAATCGATGAGCATGGAGACGTCTTTGCCAAGGAGTTCTTCGGGGAGGTATCCGAATATCTCCGCGCCACGCCGGTTGATGGTGACGAACTCGCGCCCTTTGGACATGGCTATGCCGACCAGGGAATTTTCCAAGATCGCTTCGAATTTGGACAAAGACTGACGGATTCGATTTTCCGATTCCTTGCGAATGGATATGTCGCGGACATTGGTGAGAATGGCCTCCTGACCTCGAAAAACGATACGATTGAGGTGGATTTCAACATCAAATTCACTGCCGTCGTGGGGCCGTCTGGCTCGCCATTCAAAATGTTGTGACTCGCCGTTGATAGCGGAACGCCAGGAGGCCGAGAGCCGGTAAACCGCATTATCGCGACTGGAGATATCCCGGGCAATGGAAAGATCGTCGATCTCATCGCCGGCAAGTCCGTACATTTTGAGCATGCGTTTGTTCACTTCCAGAATGTGACCACGCACGTCGTGGATGAAGATGGCATCGTGGGAGGAATCGAACACGGTTCGCAGGGCCTCCTCGGAGTCCTTCATTTCGCTTGTCCGTTCCCGTACGCGGGTTTCCAGTAATTGATGGGCGCGCCTGAGTGCGTTTTCCGCCAGCCTGCGCCGGGAGGTATTGGTAACCAGCGCCAGAATGATGATCATCTGAATCGTGGTGAATCCCGCTCCGAGCCAGATAAGCTCCACGTGTTCAGTATAAAAAGTGCGTGGCCGATTGATGATCTCGCTGTCAGCAGGCAGATCGTCCAGACCAATGTGGTATTTCCTGATTTGCTCGTAGTCGAACATGGGACTGGAACCACCCTCCTGAATGACGGGGATATCCCTGGGATGCCGACCGGCCAGTACGTGCAGGGATATCTGAGCCATGGACTGCCCCTGACGATAGCCGCTGGAAAGCAGACCTCCCACAATACCGTGGCCCAGATCAAAGTCGATGAATCCGTAGACCGGCACATGAGAGCGGATGGATACGGCCTCAACGACCTCGGTGACATCATAAAAACTATTATTCCTGTCACGATAATAAAGACCGTAAAGGATCAGGGAATTTGTTGGAAGGGATTCCACCTGATCGAGCAGTTCCGGCAGGGACAGGTTGTCGGAATATCGAATGTCCACGTTTGGCACAAAATCTTCAAGGGACTTCCTGATGTCGTTGGCAACGGCCTTGCCGGATGGAGTATGGTCATTGATGACATAGATCAGCCGAGTTTCCGGGTGAATTTTGAGCGCCCACCACAAAGTGCCTTTGGCATCCATGTTCTCAGTGACGCCCGTAAACAAAGGGTGGTTGTCGATCAA
>JAFLJW010000023.1 GCA_022712815.1 Pseudodesulfovibrio sp.
GCTGCCTTCAACTTTTTTCAGGTGGGATTTAAGTGATTCGCTGGAAAAAAAATCCGTCATTCCGGCAATGGTTGGCTGTCCCTGCTGAATTTGAAACCAACAGGCAGGGGAATAGGTTTGTGGCTTAACTGACTGTCCAGAAAAGTGTGGCAGGATCATTTTTCCCCTCAACTCCTCAACTCCTTAACTCCTCGAATTGCTAAATAGCTAAAGCGATACCTCTTGTTCCTAATAATTCGGCCATACGTACTATGAAGTAACAATGAAAAAAGCTTGGAAACCTCTATTATTTTATGGTCATAGGGAGTATACTACATCCAAAGTATGAATTGCCAAGCTCATAGCATATTTACTTTTGGGTTCGAATAAAAAAATTGGCTCTCTACGCCGTAATTCGTGTAAATTGTTACAAAAATCCCTTTAATGTTTTAGTCCCCTCAGTAGATGGCCATCAGAAAGACGAGCAAACAAAGGAGAGTTCGCTATGGTAGCAGAACAGGAACAAAAAGTAATACGCATAGTGATTGCTGATGACCATCCCCTGTTGCGCATTGGGTTACGACTGGCATTTGAAGATATTAAGTCGATTGATATCATCGGCGAATCTGACAATGGATTTGAAACAATTGAGACGATTAAGGAGACAAAGCCTGATGTTTCGTTGATTGATATTGATATGCCAGGGTTATCTGGCATTCCTGTCATAAGAATAGTGCGCAACCTTTTTCCCGATATGATTATTCTCGCCATTTCCACCTACCATGATGATACATATATTCGTAATGCCATGAATGCCGGGGCAGATGGATTCGTCCTTAAAACCATAGATATTGATGGACTGGTGAGTCTGGTTCAATCTTTTTACGCAAAAGAAAAACCGGTTTCTCCGTACTTGGTGAACCTTGCACTGGAAGATATGCCGGAGCACTCGGCGAAAGATGCGAGCGTGGAAGCTTTAACTTTCAGGGAGCTTGAAGTCTTACAACTGCTAGCAACTGGAAAAAACAATAAAAACATCTCCAAACCATTGTTTTTAAGCATAGAGACTGTAAAAACTCATCTTAAGCATATCTTTAAAAAACTGCATGTAAGCAACAGATTTGAAGCCGTCATCGCGGCTAAAAGCCTAAACTTAATAGAATAATCTCAGAGAGCCTAGCATGATAAAGCAATCCATCAAATTACTAGACCTTGTTCCTAAAGAAAAGCTTGATGAAATATTGCAGGCGGTGAATGAGGCGTGTGGAATTGGGTCAGTGATCGCAGATACCGAGGGGAGACCAATCTCGAGCGAATCTAATTTCTCTACATTTTGTAAGGATTTTTGTCGTGCGACAGAGAAAGGGCGTTTGAAATGTTATGAAAGTGATGCGTATGGCGGAAAAATGTCTCGTAACCACAAGGAACCATACGTATATGACTGCCTCAATGCAGGACTTGTAGATTGTGCCACTCCCATAATAGTTGCCGGACAGCATCTCGGCAACCTGAACGGAGGGCAGGTTCTTGAAGAATCTATTCCCAGAGAAGAGGCCATAAGACGTGCAAAACGCATAGGCGTAACGGATATTGATGGTTATCTGCAACAGTTACAGAAAATTCCCCATGTCAAACGTACGCAACTTCAAAAAATTGTAAACTTGATGTCCGTAATTACTCAGACAATCAGCGATTTAGCGCTTCAGAGAATTCTTCTTTCACTGCAATCAAAAGAATATTTAAATAAACTCATCAATAGCGTTTCTGACTGTATAATTTCGTTAGATGCAGATTTTAAAATATCAATGAGTAACCACGGTTGTTCGACTATCTTCAGATGTTCTCAGGATATACTTTTGGGAAAGTCATTTTTTGATTTAGTTCAAGATAAATCAATACTCAATGCATATAAATCTAACTTGGACAAAGGGATAGAAGATAATTTCAGATTTGAGCTAACGGCTCTTACGCATAAGCAAACTCCATTCCCCGTACAAATTTCTATTTCCAGAGTTAACGACGAGTCGGGCAATGTTGCAAATTACGTTGCAATTGTGCGCGATATCACGGAAGAAAAACGTATCGCAAAAATGAAACAGGATTTGGTCGGCATGTTGACGCATGACATGCGCAATCCGATCCTGGCAGTCGACAGAGCCCTAGAATTGCTTTCGCGTGAGCGTCTGGGCCCTATCAACGAACGTCAGAATAAAATACTAAAACTTGCAATTAATACCAACGACCAACTTGGTGGCATGGTAAATGCTTTTTTGGATATTTTCCGTGACGAAAACAATAGGTTTACACTCAACATAAGTCACAATGATATTAATAGTATAATTGAAAAAGGCCTTAATGAATATTCTTTACTTATTCTAGAAAAAAAACTTCGGGTGTGTTTCCATCAAAAAGGCGAAAAATTACCATGTAATTTTGATGTTTTTAGGATGGAGAGGGTTATATCTAATATTATATCAAATGCTATTAATTACAGCGTAACGGGTGGAGAAATTGAGATTCAAAATTCTATTATCCGAGGGGATAACCCGCTTATTGAATCGTTAAGGCCTATAAAGGACTTGCGTGTAATTAATCCTCAACAACAATACATATGGATCAGAATTGCTGACACGGGTTTTGGCGTACCTGAAGCGTACCAAGAAAGCATCTTTGAAAAATTCTTTACCATTGAAAACGAAGACGGATTAGGACGGCGAGGCATCGGCCTGGGGCTCGCCTTCAGCAAACTTGTCCTTGAAGCGCATCAGGGCGTCATCTTCTGCAAAACCCCTAAGCGTGCCGCAGTGAACACGCGTTCTCCAGGCCTAGAATTTAATTTATTGCTCCCTTTTGACGTAGCCCCCCTCTAAGGACACACTGATTAAATCGTTTCCGTCCAAGCCGGATGAACCTTTTTTTAGGACCAGCGCGTTATGCGAGTTTCCGGCTTTCTTCGGGGTCATCCATGCCGGGCAATTGCCCGGCATGGATGACAACATTGATCAATGAGTTATGCTTCCTCGTCCCACTCCTCGTCTGTTCCGGGGAGGGGGGCTGCAGGAGTCCTGAAGGCTTGGACGTTGGAAGTGTAAATCGTACCTAGATTGACCTTGAAGAAACTTATTGATTGCATGAGTTGCATCGCCTGGCTGGAGAGTTCCTCTGCAGTAGAGGCCACTTCTTCTGAGCCCGAGGCGTTCTGCTGGATTACTCCGTCCAGTTGCTGGATGGCCGAGCTGATTTGGGTGGCACCGGTATCCTGCTCGTTACTGGCTGCGGATATCTCATGAATCAGTTCCGAGGTCTTCTGGATGTCTGGAACCATCTTGCCCAGCAACTCTCCGGCCTTCTCGGCCACATCCACGCTGCTGGCTGACAGTTCACTGATCTCACTGGCAGCTTCGCCGCTCTTCTCGGCCAGCTTGCGGACCTCGGCAGCGACTACAGCAAATCCCTTGCCGTGTTCCCCGGCACGAGCCGCCTCGATGGCCGCGTTCAAGGCCAGCAGGTTGGTCTGGCGAGCAATTTCCTCAATTACAGATATCTTTTCGGCGATCTGTTTCATGGCCTTTACGGTTTGTCCAACTGCCTCGCCTCCTTGGCTGGCGTCAGAGGATGCCTGTCCGGCTATCTGTTCTGTCTTACGAGAGTTATCAGCATTCTGCCGGATGCTGGAGGCCATCTCCTCGACCGAGGAACTGACTTCCTCCACCGATGCGGCCTGCTCGGTCGCTCCCTGGGATAAGGCCTGGGAAGACGAAGATAATTCTTCGCTTCCAGATGCCATGTTTTCCGATGCCTTTCTGACCTCGGTAACGACATCTCGCAACTTCTCAGCCATAATCTTCATGGTCTTGTATACACCAACGATCTCTTTGCCGTCGTCCCTGAACTCGATATCCAGATCGCCGTTCGAGACCTGTGTGGCAATCTCGGCGATGACTTCCGGCTCGTTACCGAGTTGCTTGAGTAGACGGCTGGAAACGACGAGGGCGATGGCGACCACACCGGCGACCATGACCAGTGCTATGAATCCGATGAGCCACTGCAGCCGGTTCACCGGGGCTTCGACCTCGGCTTCGTCGATCTCGGCTATGAGCACCCAGGTAGTGCCGAAGACGTTGAGCGGCGTAAAGGCCGACAGCACAGGATTCCCGTTGTAATCAATAATGACCTTGGTGTCTGTTTCACCGGATAGAGCATCACGTGCCGCTTCGGTATCGACGCCGTTATTCTGTACGTTCCCGGCAAAGGACGCTTCGACCGTATGACCGGAAGGATCGAGGAATGAGTCCGAACGCATCAGCTTATCCGGGCCGACCAGATAGGTCTCGCCGGTCTCGCCCATGCCTTCGCGCTGCTGCATGATGCCATTAATTGCTGCAAGCGAGAGCTGCAGAGCGATGACGATTTCAGTTTCGCCGTCATGGATCACGGGCTGGGCGATGAAGGCTGCGGGAGCACCTTTACTTGGTGCATACGGGGCGAAATCGGCAAACCCGAACTGTTTGGACTTGAGAACATCGCGGGTCAACTTCCCCAGGTTCGAGGAGCTGTACTTACCGTCGACCATGTTGGTTTGGTAGTCGGGTTCACGGGTGGCTGTATAAAAGACATAGCCGTTGGGATTGATCAAGAAAAGGTCATAATAGTCGTACAGTTCCTGATATTTCTTGAAGAATTCTTCCCCTTCCACGCTCTTGGGGCTAAAAGCTTCAGCCACGTCGATTTCGGAGAGGACAGCCCACTTCAGCCCCGGCACGTTTACCGGAGCAAAAGCAGACAGAACCGGATTGCCGTTGTAGTCAATGATCACGTCTTCCCCGGTCTTGCCGGACAGGGCGAACTGGACGGCCTCGGTATCAGCCTTGCCTTTGACCGGATCGGCAAAGGATGCTTTGACAGTATGATGCTTGGGGTCGAGGAAAGAATCAGAGCGCATGAGGAAGTCGGATCCGACCAGGTAGGTTTCTCCGGTTTCGCCCAGGCCGGTGCGCTCGGTCATGATGGAGTTGATGGCATCGAGCGATATCTGCAAGGCCACCACGCCCACGATTCTGCCGCCTGACTTGATTGGCGCACCGATGAAGCTGGCGGGTTCATTGTTACTGGGTGCATAGGGTTCGAAATCCTGAATGGCGACCTTATCGGTCTCGACAACTTTTTTCCAGAGCTGGGCCAGACCGGAATCCTTAAGCTGGCCATAGCGCAGGTTTGCTCCCAAGTCGGACTCTTTGGCCGTCGTGTACATCACGTGTCCCTGGGGGGAAATGATGAACATGTCGTAATACCCATACGCCTCGACATAATAGTTCAGGAATTTGGAGTTGTTGCGCCACAGAGACTTGTATGCCGCAGTACTCACGTCGTAAGTCCCGCTAGCCGTCACGCCGGTATCAACTTGGTATTGCTGGAGTGCACGCAATATCCGACCCACGTCGCCACTCTTGGCTAGGACTGCCACATCACCGAATCGTTCATTGAAGAACCCTTCGATCTGGTTCTTTTTGATGGTGCGGATGGCCCTGAGTTTGTTCATGGCCTCCTGACGGAGGGTGCCCACTGTCTCGACCAGCACTCCCATATCGCCTTTTCGTTCTGCAAAAAAATTCTCAATCTGCACCTTCTTGATGCCGCGCATGGAGACAAGTTGTCCATAGGAAGTATCCATCAGTCCATTGGTGGAAATGACCGAAGCCAGCACACCAATCAAGACAATCGGCACCAATCCGGCTGCCAGAAACAAGCATATCATTCTGTTTTTAAGACCCATTGAAATTCTCCTTTCTCAATAGTTGCTATAATCAGATCCGCTTGGACATTGAATATCCTGAAACAAAATGGTCCCCACCCCAACATGCCATCAATCGATCAAATGAGTATTATAAAAGGGCTGCACCAGATAACTATCCCTATCGCTTTTTACCCTACTGTTTAGGTCGTATAAATTGGCTTTGAGGATTGCTATTATTAAAAAGCCATTCACACTCCTTCAAGAATAGTGAAAAATATTTGACTGTGACACCATTAGGGCGTGTCGACATTTAAGCCAACCATGCCCATATTGCACCGATATATATAAATGAGAGATACGAAGAGGCCAACTGTCGTAGCGCGTTGCAATACGCCGAAATTGTTTTAGTTTACCGAACGTGCACTCGATGGCACTTCTTTCTTTGTAAATATTCTTGTCATAGAATCTTTGGGTTTTCCTATGGGAGCGCGGAGAGATGACTGGTTCGGCATTCATAGCCTCTACGGCGTCAACAATCTCGTCTGAATCATACCCCTTATCTGTAAGAACATATTCGGCTTCTTGGCCTTCCAGAAGAGGGATTGCCATAGAGCAATCAGCTGTATTTTCAGTAGTTAAGATGAATTTTATTGGATCTCCAAGAGAGTCTGTGGCAGCATGGACTCCCGTTGAGAACCCTCCTCTAGATTTGCCGACTGCCTACGGATGCTTGAAATTCGAGCGAAGGAGCAGAGTGGAAACGCTGCCAACAAGGACAAGAAGGACCTCAGAGCGGCATGGAACTTTGGCATCAAATACTTTGATATGCCCAAGGATAATCCCTTTGTAGCGGTAGAGTCATTTCCCATGACGCAACAGCCTCGCTACGTACCGCCTGAAAAGGACTTCTGGAAGGTTCGCGATGTAGCCGAAGGAGAGGATAAAGTCCTCTTATTGACCTTTCTGTTTACGGGAGCGCGGCGTAATGAATTGTTTTCTCTGAAATGGGATGATGTCGATCTCGCCAACAGCAAGATTCGCTTCTGGACTCGTAAAAGGAAGGGCGGTTCTTTTGAGTATGATTGGTTGCCTCTTATAGAAAGGTTGGCAAACGCTCTTGTCCGATCACGCCAAGTCGAAACGGAGTGAGTATGTCTTTTGCAACGAGGACGGAATCCCTTACGCAGAACGGCAACGGTTGATACCTCGGTTGTGCAAGAAGGCTGGCGTAAAGCGCTTCACTTGCCACTCCATTTGTCACCTGACCGCTTCCATACTTGCCCAAACGTTAGATATCGTCACGATTCAGAAAATGCTTCGGCATAAGAACCCGTTGACGACAACGCTCTATCTTCATCAACTGGGTATTATGAAGAATGAGTTGGAGAAGGCGTTCTCCAGGTAAAGTGAAAGGTCAACCATCCATAGAGGACGGTTGGCCTTTTTTTACTTGTTCTCGGTTTCCTTTGGTGAAACCATTCTTTTGCAGTTTGAGCACCAGTAGTTATACCTTGGTTTTGATCGAAGGAGCATGAGGGCTGGGACCATGTAGATGACAAGCCAGAGGTATGTGGAAAGTCCAAATTTGAATGATAAAGTTGGATTCAATTGCAAACTCGTTAGCACGGCTAAAGCTATGAGTATCCATCCGGCAAGTTTTTTATCTAGTTTTTTGATTTTTCCATCACATTCACTACAATTCATATCTACTCCTTGGAACTGTATAGTCTTCTGGTTTGTCTATCGACCGTACCATCCACCGCCTCCGTCATAACCTCCTCCACCGGAAGAACTGCCGCCGCCAGAGGAACCGGAACCGCTTCCCCCACCAGATGAACCAGAGCCGCCACCAGAGCCGGAACCTCCACTGCCGCCAGAAGAACCAGAGTCGGAACCTCCACTGCCGTCAGAAGAACTGCCGCCCGGATCATTGGGTATTTCTTCATACACAGCACCCAGTCCGCCAAGTGCTCCACCAACGGCAGCTCCAGT
>JAFLJW010000024.1 GCA_022712815.1 Pseudodesulfovibrio sp.
TTCCACACGAACTTCAACCATGGGACCGAAATATTCCCTCGTCAGGGTATCCAGTGCAGAAAGAGTTTGTTTTTCAGTCAGTTGTGAACACAGAACTTTGGATTTGCAGGTCACGACAAGCTCGTCGCCCTGCTGTTTTCCCTCTGTGAGATGCAACATGCCCACCTTGACCCCGGATTGTCCGTTCCGTTCTTCGACAAAACGCAGGAAGCCGTCCCAATCACGCGGACCGACAGCCTGGGGGGGAGCCAAAGGATTTGGAGCTGACTTTTGCTTCACGGGATATTCTGCTGCCATGGCAGGTGTCGTCTCAGAAGGCTCGACCGGTTCAGGGGCAGGAGTAGAAGGTGGCGGGGATGCCACGGTCTGTCGAACTGGCGGAGCTTGTGGCTTGGGTGCAGCCGAAGGTTGTTGAGATTGCGAAGATTGCTGAACAGGAGGAGCGGCCTGAGTCCGGGGAGGAGCAAAACGCTGACCACCGGGAGAACCGCCCTGTCCCGGCATTCCACCGGGTGCGGGACCGCCTTGCTGACCACCGTATCGTCCACCGCCCTGATTCCCACCAGGACCACCGGACATGGGACGCGGCGGAGGTGTTCCGCCAGCCGGAGCCTGTGCCGTCAGGGTTTCAAGGCTGATAAGTTCGGGCAGACTGGTCAGGTTGAAAAGCAGCAATTCCAGCGCAAGGGCTGGTTCAAGGCTGGTCATGACCTTTCTCTGCCCATCAAGGGTCATCTGCCAGCAGGCATGGATATGGGCAGGTTCGAACTTGCTTGCCCAGTCCATCCATGTGGTCGCTTCTTCACCAGAAAATCCCAGCAGGGACAACGCTTCTTCACCTGCTTGTCGAAGCAGAAACATGTTGCGCCAGCAATTAGTCAGCTCGCGCAGGAAAAATCCGAGATCAAGACCCTGATTGAGCACCTGCCTGAGAACCTGGCCCACAGCCACTAGGTTGCGGGTATGCATGGCTCCCATGAGATCGAAAAAGACATCCTGCCCGGCCAGCCCGAGAAAGTCGCGGACCATCTCTTCCCTGAGCACGTCCTCGCCCATGGCCAAAGCCTGCCCCAGAAGGGACATGGAATCGCGTACGCTGCCCGCGCCGCGTTTGGCTATGATTTGAAGTGCGCCCGGATCGAACTTGAGTTCCTCAAGGTTCATGATTTTTTCAAGATGATCGAACAGTTCGCTTTGCGGAAGCATCTTGAATGTATAATGCTGGCACCGGCTGATGATCGTGGCCGGAAATTTGTGATGCTCGGTGGTCGCCATGATGAACGTTGCGCGAGGCGGCGGCTCTTCCAGAGTTTTCAGAAGCGCGTTGAACGCCTCCTTGGTGAGCATGTGCGCCTCATCAATGATGAAGACCTTGTAGC
This sequence comes from Pseudodesulfovibrio sp., assembly GCA_022712815.1. GTDB lineage: Bacteria > Desulfobacterota > Desulfovibrionia > Desulfovibrionales > Desulfovibrionaceae > Pseudodesulfovibrio. The sequence continues at coordinate 1,380 of JAFLJW010000024.1, forward strand.
GACACTCAATCGGCGCGTAGCCGATGTCTTCTTTCAGGCGGCGGGCATCGTCGATACCACGATTGGATGCACCGTCAATCTCAATGACATCAACAGCCACCCCTGCGGTAATCTGTTTGCAGTTCGCGCACTCATTGCATGGCTCAGCCGTGGGCGCGTTCACGCAATTGAGTGCCTTGGCAAAGATTCTGGCGATGGTCGTCTTGCCAACTCCGCGGGTGCCGGAAAAAAGATATGCGGGAGCGATCTTGTCCGTGGCCGCGGCCCTGGAAAGGATGGCTTTGACCGGACCCTGTCCGGCCACGTCGGCAAAAGTCTGGGGACGATACTTTGCAGTGAGATTCGATGTGCTCATTGATATGCCTGGGGCTTGTGCGCGGAAAACAGACCCCACTAAAAATACTAAATAAAAATGGGGAAACCCGACATTCCGCGCCGGATTTCCCCTTACTTACCAGATGCTGCTTCGATTTTCTAGACTTTCTATCAAACAGAATAGCGATGGAGCCAGTGTTCGTAGTCGGGATTTTCACCCTTGACTATCTTGAAATATTCGGTCTGAAGCAGCTTTGCGATCGGCCCTGCCTTGCCATCGCCGATTTCACGGCGGTCAATGGAACTGATCGGGGTAAGTTCGGCTGCGGTGCCGGTGAAAAACACCTCATCGGCAACGTATAGCATATCACGGGTGATAGCTTCTTCACGGACCTCGTAGCCCAGATCATTGGCCAGGGTGATGATGGAATTACGGGTCAAGCCGTTGAGTACGCCGTCAACGGTCGGGGTATAGAGAACATCATCGACAACCATGAAAATATTTTCGCCGGAACCTTCGGAAACATGTCCGGTGGTGTCGAGCAGAATGGCTTCGTGGTAGCCGTCGGCAACGGCTTCGGTCTTGGCGAGCACGGAGTTGACGTAGTTTCCGCATGCCTTGGATTTGGTCATCATGACATTGACGTGGTGGCGATTATAGGTGCTTATTTTGACGGAGATACCGTTTTCCAGAGCTTCGTCACCGAGATACGCACCCCACGGCCAGGTGGCGATGATGGTCCGAATCGGATTGTCGCCGGGATGAACACCCATTGCACCTTCTCCGATGAAGACGAGCGGACGGACGTAAGCACCGGCCAGTTTGTTCAGTTTCAGGGTCTCAATAGCGGCTGAGGTCAATTCCTCCGCAGTATACGGCACCTTGATGCCGAGAATCTTTGCGGAATTCACAAGGCGGACCATATGTTCATCCAGACGGAAGACCTCACTGGTTCCATCGGTACATTCATAGGCTCGGATGCCCTCGAAAACGCCTGCTCCATAGTGCAGAGTATGAGTCAGGACGTGGACATTTGCCTCATCCCAGGGGATTTGTTTGCCGTCAAACCAGATGGTTTCGGATTTCTGGACCATGTATATCTCTCCTTCGGTAGTATTGGCTCATTGCCGCTCTTGGTTGCAAATGAAAAAGGACGCTAAGAAAAACTGACCGGCAGGTCAAGACACTCCGAACATTATACCATTTTCATTTTGACAGGGAACCCGGTCAATAGTAAGAATTTTTGCTTGCACCAATACTATTTGAGGAGTTTTAGTCATGTCCAAGTTTGCGAGAGTTGATCGACTGCCCCCGTATGTGTTCGCCCAGGTTAACGAACTCAAGATGAAGCTGCGTCACGCGGGCGCGGATATCATTGATTTGGGCATGGGCAATCCCGATGTGCCCACCCCCAAACCCATTCTCGACAAGCTGACTGAAGCGGCGTACAAGCCCGGAAACTCTAGGTATTCGGCATCAAAGGGAATCAAGGGACTTAGAAAAGCCGTCCGCGACTGGTATTACCGTCGCTATGATGTGTCCCTTGATTGCGATCAGGAAATCTGTGTCACCATGGGTGCCAAAGAGGGGTTGGCTCATCTTGCGCTGGCCATGCTCAGCCCCGGTGATGTCGTTCTGGCCCCTGACCCGGCCTATCCCATTCATCCCTACGCTTCCATCATCGCAGGCGCGGATGTCCGCCGCGTACCCATCGGTCCCGGTCAGGATTTTTTTGAAAACCTGGAGACTGCGGTTAAACATACGTGGCCCAAGCCCAAGTTGCTGATTATCAACTTCCCGCACAATCCGACCACCCAGTGCGTTGATTTGAACTTTTTCCAACGTATCGTCGATTTTGCCAAAGAACATGATCTCTATGTCATTCATGATCTGGCTTACGCTGATTTCGTCTTTGACGGCTACGAGGCTCCGAGCTTCATGCAGGCCGA
>JAFLJW010000025.1 GCA_022712815.1 Pseudodesulfovibrio sp.
CGTAACCAATACAGGAAGATATGCCAGCCGGTTTATAAACAACCGGGCAGCCGGAAACAATGGCGGCAGATACCATGCCCACAGAGATGGCAAGGGGAAAATTCCACGGGGCGATGACAGCGGCAACGCCCTTACCCTGATAGAAAAGCTGGCTCATCTCACCGGGAGCATGACCCATGCGGCGGGGTTTGCCCATGCGGGTCATTTCCCGCGCATAGTATTCGAGGAAATCAATGGCCTCGCCCACATCGCTCTGCGCCTGATCCCACTGCTTGCCCACTTCAAGGATCTGAATCGCACACAATGTGTGGATATTGTCTTTCAGATACTGAGCGGCCTTGAGCAAAATTCCGGCCCGATCTTCAGCGGAGACATCGCGCCAGGAAAGGTATGCTTCGGATGCGGCCTCAATGGCCTTGTCCACTTCGACAACACCGGCCTGACAGACGGACCCGATGATCTCATCTGGATTGGCCGGATTGTAGGAATCCAGCATGTCATCGGTCTCAACTTCCTGCCCGTTGATGAAAATCGGCACTTTACCGCCCATGTCGGCGCGAACCTTGGCAATAGCCGCAGGGTATGCATTTCGCTCGGCTTCGATGGTGAAATCAACAGCCGGATAATTCTGGAACCGAGCCAATCCTTCGGACGGCTGCGGGGGCGTGCACTTGCCTTCAAGCTGACCTCGCAAGGTCGTTTCCGGGTTCTCCAAAAGATGATCCATGTCAGCTTCGTCCGCAAAGGTCTGCTTGAGAAAGGACTCGTTGGCCGTATTTTCAAGCAGGCGGCGAACCAGATAGGCCATGCCGGGCAGCAGGTCGCCGTATGGGCAGTAGAGCCGGACGCGCCGGGCAACATTCTTCAACCCTTTGCGGACAGGCTCGGCCATGCCGTAAAGTATCTGAAATTCGTATCTGTCCTCCGGGATATTCATGGAACTCGCCATTTCCATGACAGCGGAAATGGAGCGGACATTGTGCGAGGCGCAGGCATAGTGACAAATGTCGCTGTTCTCAAGAATCATCTTGGAAACGCGCTCAAAGGCCATGTCGGATTCCGGCTTGTAGGTCCAGACAGGAACCGGCCAGCCGTTCTGCTTGGCCGTGACGGTTTCATAGTCCCAGTATGCTCCCTTGACCAGACGGATGGACACGGGGAAATCCTTGTCTCGCGCCCAGGTCAGGAAATCACGGACATCATCGTCCACGCACTTCAAATAAGCCTGAAAAACAATGCCGAGGTGCGGATAATCAGGATATTTGGTGCGCAGCCGTTTGTACAGCTCGATTGTGGCGTCCTTGTACTTGAGCGACTCCATGTCGATGCACATGAACCCGCCCATCTCCATGACCTTCTTGTAGATCGGTTCGATGCGCGACATCATGCCTGCGGCAGTGCCGTCAACATCCACGGATTTGGACTGGGAATAAAATGCGGAAGGCTTCACCGCCACGTTGACCTTGGGCGCATGCCCCCAGTCGAGATTGTCGGCCCCGCCATCAAGCGGACTCCACTTGCCCATTTCCTTTTGGACGGCATCGAGTACTTCAAGGTAGCCGTCCCGGTAGATAGCGGACTCTTTCTCGGAGACCGTGGCCTCGCCCAGCAGGTCAAGGACAAAGGCGAACCCGTCCTTGCGCAGCTTTTTGATACCCTTTACAGCCTCCTTGCTCACCTGCCCGATGATGAACTGACGAGCCATGGATTCGATGTTGGAGCGGATGGTCTTATTCAGGACCTTGGCGACCAGACCACCGCCAATCTTGGTCTTGGTGGCACCCCATTTGAGAACATCCGGGATATTGGCATCCTCGGTCGCGAAATATTCTTCGATATGACGTGAAAGAGATTCCGAGGTGTTGAGGTAAGGTAAAACATCAACAAAACGAAACATCTGGACCTTGAAATCATCATTTTTCATGGCCCAATCCATCACCTTTCCAGTCCACCATCCCTTGTTGAAAACCGAAGGAGATTCGCCGGAAATGGATGCAAAAAACTCCCTGCCCCGAGATATGATTCGCGGGTCCAGGGAGGAAATATCAATGGTCATCAAAGACTCCTTGAAGTATGCTCTAGTCGTCAGAAACTGGCAGAGGGATGACACGAGACTCTTTCACCGTGGTCAGCACGATGATGGAATTCGTATCGCGCACAGAGGCAATGGTGCCAAATTTTGCCAGCGTGGCCTGAAGGGCCTCAGTATCTTCCACACGAACCTTGACCAGATAGGAATCACGGCCAGCGGTATAATGAACCTCAAGAACTTCGGGCAATTCTGCGAGCCTCTGGCCCACTTCGGTTGCGCCGACACCCTCTTCCACGCGAATGGAAGTGAAGGCGGTCAGGCCGCGCCCAAGGGTCTTGTGATCAACAATGCACTCAAATCCCTTGATGATGCCGCTTCTCTTGAGTTTGCGAACGCGCTCAAGTACAGCAGACGGAGCCTTGCCGACCTTACGAGCTATTTCAGCATTGGAGACTTTGCCGTCAGCCTGAAGTATATTCAGGATCCTGAGATCGAGTTCGTCAATTTTTCTGTTATTCATGGTATAAAGGAATAATATTCTTTTCCAACCTTGTCAACTCATCCATCTTCCGTCAAAATAAGAAAAAGCACTCTGCACCTTTTCATTTTTCAAATCATCAGATATTATTGAGGTTAGGTTGAATTCAGCCACTCCACAACAGAACATCAGGTAAAATCAGCTTTGACAAACCGCACATTGCCAGCAAACCATACCGGAGCAAGCATCCGCATTTCAGCAAATGGGGACAGGATACGTCTCGGCCTGAGTGGCCGACTGGACGCACCCGGCACCGCTTTTGTCTGGGACGATGCAATCACTCCCGTCCGCAAAGGAAGCTATGCCCATGTGGACGCGGATTGTGCGGACATTACATATCTTGATGGCTCCGGCGTGGCCCTGCTTCTCAAGCTCAGGGAAGAAGCTGCACTATCCGGCGGAAAACTTGAATTGATCAATATCAAAGAGGAACACCAAAACCTCATCGACCTGACCTGGAACTGCGATCTTCCGCAATTGAAAAAATTCAAAGAACGACGTGGTTTTGCCGTAGCTGTAGGCGAATCAGCCGGAGAGATTCTGGACGGACTTTACGAGATGGTCGCCTTTGTGGGCGAATCATCAGTCATGATCATCCAATCCATCCGGCACCCCGGTCTGGTCCGTTGGAAAGATGTCACCCTCTCCTGCATCAATATCGGTGTGGATTCATTATTCATCATCACCCTTCTCGGCTTTCTGATGGGACTTATCATGTCATTCCAGTCCGCCGTCAGCCTGGAGAGATTCGGCGGAGAGATATTCGTCCCCAACATGCTGGGCTTGGTCATGTTCAGGGAAATGGGACCGCTGGTGACCGCCATCCTCCTTGCTGCCCGGTCCGGCTCAGCCTTTGCCGCCGAGATCGGCACCATGAAAATCAACGAGGAACTGGACGCCCTGACCACGATGGGTCTCTCCCCCATGCGCTTTCTGGTGGTCCCCAAACTCCTGTCTTCCATGGCCATGGTCCCGCTGATGACCATCTTTTTCAACATCGCAAGCCTGGTTGGCGGCGCGGTGGTCATGCTCTCTTTGGGCTTTCCTCTGGTCACCTTCACTTCACGAGTATTTTCCTACCTCGACTACGGCGACTTTGCCGGAGGCATGTTCAAGGCCCTTATATTCAGCATCCTGGTGGCTGGAGTCGGCTGTCTACGCGGCATGCAGACCCGAAACAGTGCCAGCGCGGTGGGACTGTCCACCACCAGCGCGGTTGTGTCCGGCATCATCATGATCGCCTTTGCCGACGGCATTTTCGCCATGGCCTTTTACTATCTTGGCATATAAGTGAATGACATGGACGAAAACAAACCGGTCATAAGCATAAGAAATCTTACCTGCGGCTATGACGACACCGTTATTGTGAAAAACATCAACTTTGACGTCAATAAGGGCGAGATTTTTGTCATTCTCGGCGGCTCCGGTTGCGGCAAGAGTACGCTGCTCAAGAATATGATAGGGTTGTACCAACCCATGAACGGCCAAATATTCTTCGGGGACGATGAACTTACCAACGCCAGCGGTGACAAGCGGGACATGATAATCAGAAAATTCGGCGTCATGTACCAAATGGGCGCATTGTTCGGCTCCATGTCGCTCCTGCAAAACGTCATGTTGCCGCTGGAGGAATTCACAAACCTGCCGCGCGAGGCCATGACCCTGGTAGCCAAGTCCAAACTCGCCATGGTCAATCTGGAAAACGCCACCTACAAACTGCCTGCAACCATCAGCGGCGGCATGAAAAAACGGGCGGCCATAGCCCGGGCCATGGCCCTTGATCCCGGGATTCTCTTTCTCGACGAACCAGGCGCGGGGCTGGACCCCATATCCAGTGCCGAGCTTGACGAACTGATACTCAACCTGTCACGAACCCTGGGTATCACCTTTGTCATCGTCAGCCATGAACTGGAAAGCATTTACAAAACCGCTGATCGGGTTATCATGCTCGACAAGGACGTCAAATCGATAGTGGCCGAAGGCGACCCCAAACATCTCCGGGACACCTCGGAAAACATATTAGTCAAACGCTTCTTCCACCGCCTGCCATCCCTTGGCAAAACCGGACAAAAAAAATATGTCCCGTCTCGGAATAAGGATACGCGATGATTCGTAAACAGGATTATTTCAAACTCGGAGTCTTCATCATCCTGGGCAGTTGCATGCTCCTTGCGGTGATCATCATTCTCGGTGCTGGAAAATATTTCGAGACCACATACACGCTGGAAACGTACTTCAACGAATCCGTCAACGGCCTTGCCGTAGGCTCACCCGTCAAACTCCGGGGCGTGGATATTGGCCGGGTCGTTGCAATCAATTTCGTATTGAACGAATATAAAGAAACTCAAAAAGATGACAACAGATATGTTTATGTCGAGTGCGCCATCACACCGGAAATGTTCGCCGATATTCCCAAGGAATCCTTCATCACCAAAATTGAAGAAGAAGTAAAACGTGGCCTCAGAATGCGGCCCACATCCCTCGGCCTCACCGGACAACTTTTTCTCAACATTATCTATGTAGACCCCGAAAACAATGACCCCCTTGAGATATCCTGGAAGCCGAAAGAGGCCTATATCCCCTCGATTCCCAGCACCCTGAGCCGCGTGGAAGCAGCCATAACCACGATCAGCAAGACTTTGAGCAGCCTCAAAAAAGAAGACATCCAGAGTATCATCGAAGACGTCAAATCCATCGTCAGCTCCATCAGTGACTTCATGAAAACGGAAGGTGGCCAGAAAGCCGGCATCAGAATACTGAGCATCCTCGAAGAAACACGTCTCATCCTGCACCGTACCAATCAGATACTGGCCGACCCGGCAACAGAGCGGCTCATTCCCGAAACCGCCGGGGCCATTGCCGGAATCAACAAAATTGTCACCAATTCCGCAGACGACATCATCGCTGCCGCCGGGGAAGCAAAAGCTGCCCTAGCGAGCTTCAAGCAGGCAGCCGATATCCTGGCGAAAACCCTTACCGACCCACGCATGGACAGGGCCATGTCAGACATCGCCCCGACCTTGGAAAACATTGCCAAGGCATCCCGGGACATGACCGCCGCAGTCAGCAAGATACACGCGCTCGTCAACCGCCTCAACTCAGTCGTGGCCAGCGAGGAAGCAAACATCCACTCGATCCTTGAAGACACCCGCGAAGTCATGGAAAACTTCAAGGAAATCAGTGGCGATGCCAAACGCTATCCCTCCGGCATCTTCTTCGGCAAACCACCAAGCAAAGTCTCGCCCGAGGCCAAATAACCGGAGTTATCAATTATGAAAAGATACCACATACTCCTCCTCGTCCTGACCGTTGCCCTTACCATGACCGCCTGCGTCAAACTGGGGGGCAAGCCGCTGGACAAACGTTATTTCCAAATCACGCCCGTCCGGTCCGGTGAACCTGTCGCAACAAGCAGCGACCTAGTTCTCAAGGTCCGCAGATTATCGATCTCTGATCTCTATAATACCCGCGAGCTTGTTTACCGCGAGGCCGGTGGCCGCATCGACTCCGATTTTTACAACATGTTCTTTGTCACACCCGACAACATGATCACCACCGAGTTGCGCTCGTGGCTGGGAGCATCAGGCCTGTTTGCCCACATTATCGAACCCGGCAGCATGGTCGTCCCGAACCTGACACTTGAAGGTGTGCTCAATAGTCTGTATGGAGACTATTCGACAGACGCACCCGTAGCTGTGGTGGAGATGCAATTTTTTGTCGTGGATGAATCAACTCAGGATAATAGCATTGTCTTTTCCAACACTTACATACAGCGTATCCCCATGTCACAGGCCGATCCACAGCAGTTGGTTCAGGCCATGACCAAGGGAGTACAGACCATTTTCACTGACCTTGAAAAAGACTTGGCCACAGCGCCTCTAAAAAAATAATGGGCAAGAAAAAACGCAACTATCGTCCCGATGAATTCGATGAAATCGAAGAAGCTCCCAGCCGATCCCAACTCAAACGGGAATCCAGGGAACTTCAAAAACTCGGACTGGCTTTCGTCGCTCTGGGCGATACCATCATCAGGGAATCCGGCCTCCCGCCAGAAATTGAGGAAGCCCTTCTTCGGCTCAAGACGATCTCCAAGCACGAAGCCCGGCGCAGGCACCTGCAATACATCGGCAAGATGATGCGCACCTTTGATACGACCCACGTCCGCGAAATCGTCGAAGCAGCCGAGAAAGGACACTCTCTCAAGACAGCCGATTTTCACCGAATCGAAGTCCTGCGCGAGCAACTGATCGACGGAGACGACGATCAGTTGCAGGAACTATTTGATTCTCACCCGGAAGAAGGCCAGCGACTACGGCAGCTTGTCCTCGGAGCACGTCGGGAAAAAGAAAATGGAAAACCACCTAAAAGCACTCGTGCGCTCTTCAAGCTCCTGCGCACGCTTCTCGTTGACATGAAAAAATAACACCACCTACCCCCTTGACGTTGGAAACAACGGAATTATCTTTCATTTCAACAAGCAAAGCAGGGCCGCACGCACTGCATAAGGAGATACCATGGTCATTCACGAATATGCCGGAATCATCACAGAACTGGACGACAGGAACTGTCCGCATTGCGGCAAACAAATGGAGCCGTGGCTCGCCCCCCCGGAAACAGGATGGAACGTCATCCTGATCTGCAACAGCAATAGCTGCAAATTTTATCTCGGCTCCGAATGTGACATCGAGCACAAGCGCGAAGGTTCGCATCTGGGTTGCCGCTACGCAGAAGACCCGGGCAACGGATACAAGTCCATGAACGTCCTTGCCGTCTGCCCTCACTAATCAGAGAAGATTGAGAGAACACCGCCAAAACGGCTCCGGTCATTCGGGGCCGTTTTTGTTTGGCTCTATCTACTTTTTACTGATGAAGACCATAGCAATAAATGATGGCTTATCCCGTTCCCATCTCCGGCAGACGGTGCTAGACCCAGCCTGTCATCCCGATATCAGGAGAAAAAGTGACTAACACACAAGGCAATGGCAAAGCGTTTTTCGCGCTCTGGGCAGCGGTCATCCTCTGGTCCAGTTCATTCATCGCGCTGAAATTCGCCTTTCAGAGATTTGACCCGATGGTGGTCATTTTCGGGCGCATGTTCATTGCCAGCCTGTGTTTCCTGCTCGTCTTCAAAAGCCTGAAAAATATCGACTACCGGCCCGGAGACTGGAAGCTGCTCCTCTTCATGGGCGTCTGTGAACCCGGCTTCTATTTCATATTCGAGGCCCTCTCCCTCACCTACACCGATGCATCACAGGCCGGAATGATCTGCGCTCTCCTCCCACTCCTCGTCGCCATCGCAGCCCGTTTCACCCTTGGCGAACGCATCTCCAGAAAAACCCTCGCCGGATTCAGCCTCGCCATAATCGGAGCCGTCCTGCTTTCCATAGCCGCTACATCCACGGAAACCGCGCCCAACCCCGCTCTCGGCAATTTCCTCGAATTCCTGGCCATGATCTGTGCCACCGGCTACATGATCTCACTCAAAAAACTCACTCCGCGCTACAACCCATGGTTCCTGACCATGATCCAGGCGTTCGTCGGCACCATCTTCTATTTCCCACTCCTCTTCCTGCCGACAACCACCCTACCGACAACCATCGACCCCGTCGGTATCGCTACCATCGCATATCTCGGCATCTTCGTGACCATCATGGCCTACGGACTCTATAACTACGGTATGTCGAAAATCCCGGCCAGCCAGGCCTCCTCCTTCGTCAATCTCATCCCCGTCATAACCATCGTCTTCGGCTGGCTACTGCTCAATGAACGCCTCAACTGGATACAATACGCCGCGTCCGGCATCGTCCTCGCCGGGGTCTATCTGAGCCAGGACAAGCAGCCCGCTAGCCAAAAGAATGGATAGGGATGCCTCCGGCGGCTCTCCGAGGGGCAGGGCTCTGCCCTGCACCCGCAAGGGACGCGTCCCTTGACCCTGAGTGAGCCTGCGGCGCAATGCCTCATAAAGCGAACCCCCTGTGTGAAGAACACAGGGGTTTCGCTTTATGAGGCGGGGATGGTTTTTAGGAAATGAAAGGATTGGTTCCTTGCCATCCGGTCTCTTTGAGAAGGCGAGTTACCGCCTGTTCGCCGGCTTCTCCGATGTCCAGGCTGTACTCGGTCACGAAGGTTTTGATATGCTTGAGAATGACATCAGCATCCATCTCCTGCGCATGCTTCTTGATATAAGACCATGCCTGTTCGGGATTCGCACGTACATCCATCAGGCTCTGCCGGATAGCCTCATTCATTGCGTGGGCAACGTCTTCTCCGAGGGAACGTCGGATGGCGATGGCCCCCAGAGGGATCGGCAGGCCGGTATGCTCTTCCCACCACGCTCCGAGATCGAGAATTTGCGTGAGTCCCTGTTCGCCAAAAGTGAAACGCCCTTCGTGAATGACCAGTCCTGCGGCGACTTCGCCTGTGACGACTGCGGACATAACTCTATCAAAAACCATCTCCTTGAACGTCACGGAAATTCCTGCCTCGCGGCAGCATAATCCAAACAGGAGATTTGCTGTGGTTTTACGGCCGGGAATGGCGATGGTTTTGCCGTCAAGGGAAGCAAAGTCGCCCTCCTCTTTTGCCACCAGAACCGGCCCCGCGCCATATCCCATGGCGCCTCCGGCCCGAAGCAAAACGTAGTCATCCAAAATACCGGCAGCGGCGGCCACGGATACTTTGACCACATCCAGCTTTCCGGCTGCGGCCAATCCGTTCAGCTCCTCCACATCGGCCAGCAAAATATCAAGTCCACCGGACCACGGCACGGTGCCGGACGCAAGCCCGTGAAAAATATACGTATCATTAGGGCAGGGAGAATACCCAAGACTCAGTTTATTACTCATTTCAACCTTTGAAAATATTCAGGTTTTCAAAATACGTTGACAGCTCAAA
>JAFLJW010000416.1 GCA_022712815.1 Pseudodesulfovibrio sp.
CATTGAGATTGCCCAGGGCGTCAATGTTGTTATCAAACGCGGTTTCGTTGCCGACAAGGACGGCGTTCCCGTACCAGGTGAAAAGAAGTAGGCTTGACAACCGCCTATTGAGACTTTCGTGCGGACCGGACCACCTTTAAAGTGACCCGGTCCGTGTTTGTGTTTTTTTTAATGTCTCGTTTCGGTTGCAATTAGTTTGTATTAAGGGAGTTTTCATGCAGAGTCTGCGTTGGAGAATCATTGCTACCCTTGTCGTCCTGGTCCTTGGACTGGCATATATGCTGCCATCCATCCCCGGCGTCATGGATACACCGTTTGGCAAAATGTTGCCGGGTGACCCTGTCAATCTCGGTCTTGATCTCAAAGGTGGTATCCATCTCACCCTCGGTGTTGATATGGATACGGCCATGAATAATAATCTCGCTCGCCTCGGTGACGACCTCAAGGCAACTGCCAGAGAAGAGGAAGTTTTCGTTCTGCGTCCGAGCGTCCTGTCTGGTTCGCAAATTGAGATCATATTGCTCAAGGCTGAACACAAGGAAAAGTTCAACGAGATTATTGAAAAATATAGTCAATTTGCCATTGAAGACATCCAGATTCAGGATGGCGGCAAGCAGAAATACATCTTATCGGTATCTCCTCAATACAGGAGTGATATCGAAAAGCTGACCATGGATCAGGCGATCAAGACTATTCGTAACAGGATAGACCAATTCGGCGTTGCCGAGCCTGACATCCGCAAGCAGCAGGGCAACAGAATTCAGATTCAGCTTCCCGGTCTCCAGGACCCTGAACGCGCCATCAAGATTATTGGCCAGACCGCTCATCTCGAATTCAAGATGGTCGACGATACCGCTGATATAGCAAAAGCCCTTGAGGGCGTGCTTGCTCCGGGCCGTGAACTGTCGGTCCTGAGGGACAAAAGTGCCGGTGGTACTTACACGGAATCTCCCATTGTCCTCAAGAAAGACGCGGTATTGACCGGTGAATATGTCACTGATGCCAAAGTCCTGCTTGATACATGGAACCAGCCGTACGTTTCCATTTCATTCAACACCCGCGGCGGAAAGATCTTCGCCAACCTGACTGGTGAGAATATCCACAAGCGCATGGCAATCGTACTTGATGGCAAGGTCTATTCGGCCCCGGTCATTCAGGACCGTATTTCCGGTGGTCGTGCTTCCATTACCGGGAATTTCGATAAAGCCGAAGCCCGCGACCTCGCTGTTGTGCTTCGTGCCGGTTCATTGCCCGCACCGGTTCTCATCCTTGAACAGCGCAGTGTCGGCCCGTCCCTGGGACAGGAATCCATCGACAAGGGTATCCTGTCCGCACTTATAGGCATGGCTACCGTGCTGATCTTCATGGCTGTCTACTACGGATTCAGCGGCCTCATTGCCGATTTTGTCCTGTGCCTGAACATCATGCTCATCCTCGGTGGTCTGGCAGCCTTTGGTGCCACGCTGACCCTGCCGGGCATTGCGGGTATCATCCTGACAATCGGTATGGCTGTTGATGCCAACGTGATCATTTTTGAGCGAATACGGGAAGAATTGAGACGTGGATTGACCACTAAAGCCGCTATTACAGAGGGCTACGGTCGTGCCACCCTGACGATTCTCGATGCCAACGTGACCACGATCATCGCAGCCGTCATTCTGTATCAGTTCGGAACCGGTCCGGTTCGTGGTTTTGCCATCACATTGACGCTTGGCATCATCTCATCCATGTTCACGGCCATCTTTGTTTCGCGCGTTCTGTTCGACCTGTACACCAAAAGCCGCTCCGAAAGCGCCAAGCTGAGCATTTAAGGGGACGATCATGGGACTTCAAATAATAAAGTCTGATACCAAAATTGACTTCATCGGAGTCAGGAAGATAGCTTTCATTCTTTCTGCGCTGATCATTCTGGCTGGACTTGGCTCCCTTGTCATCAAGGGCGGCCCCAAATACGGAATCGACTTTGCCGGTGGCATGATTGTCCAGGTCAAGATCGACAAGGCAACAGATGTCAAGACTATCAAAAAAGCCTTGGGTGACGTTGAGCTTCCAGGCCTGGTCGTTCAGGCTCTGGGCCTTGACGGGGACAACGAATACCTGATTCGCACCTCAAGCTCTGACATTTCCTCTCAGGATGTCAGGGGCAAGGTGAATAATGCGCTTTCCTCAAAACTGGATGGTGCGCATTACGAAATACAACGTCTTGAAATGGTTGGCCCCAAAGTTGGTGCTGATCTGCGCTTAAAAGCCCTTGAGGCCTTGTTTTACGCCGTTTTGCTCATAGCCGTGTATATCTCCGGTCGTTTTGAGCAGCGGTGGACTGTGGCGGCACTTATGGCCGCAGCCCTTGCATCCAGTATCTACGGCGTCGGTCTTCTCGGTCTGGACATGGGGTGGCTGATCATAGCGGCTCTGGGCATCACCGTTGGCCTATGCTGGTATTTGAAGCTAAACTACGCCTTGGGCGCGGTTGCAGCACTCATTCATGACGTGGTAATCACCGTCGGCATATTCTCGATTTTGGGCAAGGAATTCGACCTGACCATTATCGCGGCCTTGCTGACCATCATCGGTTATTCGCTCAACGATACCATTATCGTCTTTGACCGCATCCGCGAGAATAACATCGCGCGCAAGGGGAACGAGACTTTCGCCACTGTCATCAACAAGAGCATTAACCAGACCCTGTCACGCACGATTATGACATCAGTCACCACTTTGATGGTTGTCTTCTGCCTGTTCGTACTGGGTGGCAGCGTCATTCACGACTTTGCTCTGGCCCTGCTCATCGGCGTGGGCGTGGGTACTTATTCCTCCATCTTCGTGGCTAGCCCGATCCTCATGGGATTCGGTCCCAGCTCTGTTGTTGAAAAGGAAGCCGAAGCTTAAAAGACATTGACAGTTCAATTAAAAGGGAAGGGCCTAGCGGTCCTTCCCTTTTTTTATTATGGAAGATGGAAACAAGTGAGGAATCCTAATGAACAAATCAGTCAAAAGTACCATCCTGGTAATTCTAGGTCTGTCTTTGTTTTTAACCACAGGCTGTGTTGCCAAAAAAACAGACACAAACCCCGGTCTGGTGAATATCCAGCAGGCTAAGGCAACGATCAAGGAATACTATACGAGCGGTAAATATATTGAGGATGTCACAGCCGTAGCCAACGAGGGCAGGGCATATATCGAATCAGAGCTGGCTTCCGGGAAGTATGACAAGCCAGCGGTCGTGTTTGATATTGATGACACTTTGCTCAATAACCATAAAATTTTCATGGACATGCAATATTGCTTTTCGCCAAGAGCATGGAAACGGTGGATAAATATGGCAAGAATTCCCGCCATAGAGCCGATGCTTGAACTCTATAAAGGGATTGTCGGCGATGTGGATGTCTTTATCATTACCGGTCGGAACATACTTCAGAAAAGTCAGACAACCAGAAATCTGAAGAGAGATGGATACGAGGAATGGACCAATCTCTTTTTCAGGCAGAAATGGGATGTCGAACTGACTGCCATGGAGTACAAGGGAAGGATCATCAAGCAGCTTGTCGAGGAAGACGGATATCAGATCATTGCCAATTTCGGAGATCAGGAAAGCGACTTTGGCACCACCATCCCAGGCAGGAATTTCAAACTGCCAAACTATTTGTACATAACGAAATAAGAAAAGCCCTTCCAGCTACATGCTGGAAGGGCTTTTAAATATTCAGATAAACTGAAACTAGCCGAGCTGACCCATCAGGTAGTCCTTGATGTCGCCAATGGAATTTTCACCATTGAGCTCGATAAACTTGAAACCGCCGTCAGTCATGTTCTTGTAGAAGAGACAGGCAGCCATGGTGCCGGTTTCTTCATCGTAGTAGATGTCGTGACGCTGATCGATAGCGGCTGCGTCCTGATCGTCTTCACGAGCGGACAGGGCACCACCACAGACACGGCACTTGTCGCCGTCAGGGGCGATGACCGGGATATCAACGTTGTTGGGATGGTTGGGATTGTGCTCACAGAGGCGACGACCCATGATGCGGGCTTTGGCGATATCGCGGGGCAGCTTGATTTCGATGACGTAGTCCAGCTTCTCGCCGTCTTTTTGCAGGGATTCCCACAATTTTTCGCCCTGAACCAGAGAACGGGGGAAGCCGTCGAGCAGCCAGCCATTCTCATCGGAGCTGGACAGAACATCAAGAACCATGGGGATGGTGATATCGTCAGGAACGAGTGCGCCCGTGTTGATGAATTCCTTGGCTTGCATGCCGAGCGCGGTTCCGCCACCAATGTGCTTGCGGAAAATGGCACCGGATTCGATATGATCCAGACCGTACTTGTCCTTAGCCAGGGTACCCTGAGTGCCTTTACCGGAGCCGTTGGGGCCGAAAATAAGAATATTCATAATTAACTCCTCCTGATGATAAAAAATCGAAATACCGTAACGGCATTTCGGAACATTGTGCAAAAGATCACATACTTTTATACCGGGCCGTCCCGGAAGTCAATGGATGCTTGAGAAAACCACGCCTGTAGCGATGATTGTAGCTGTTTTTTTGCCAGGAAATTGGAAGGTGGAACCGATTCTTTTTTCCTGCCATGCCTTGTCGAGCCTGAATAGCGTGTCGGCCAGCGCCTGACCTTCCCCGAGTCTATCCAATGAAGTTTTGTACAGCCGAAGTCTGAGGGCTTGATGCGCCTCATGCAAAATATTGTTGGAAAGGGTGTCTGTGAGATTTCCTGTTTGATTTTTCCAGTAATGTTTCTCAATTTTACCCAGCTTCCAGAGTCGGGCAATTGACTCAGGAAAATTCGGATTCTCTTTCAGGAACAAAGGGAGTATGTCGTTGCGAATACGATTTCTCATCCACGCAGAGTCTGCATTCGAGGCATCCTCGCGCCATTTTAGGCCGATATCGGTCAGGAATTCGATCAAGGTTGCTTTGGATGTCAAAAGAAAGGGACGAATGAGGTTTCTGGCCGGATCAAAGCCGCTCATGCCGGATAGTCCGGGCCAGCCAGTCCCGCGAGTCAGGCGCATGAGGACATCTTCACACAAATCATCCAGGTGATGTCCAACGGCGATGTAATCCGCTGATTTTTCGCTTAATGCATTTTGAAACAACTCATACCTGGCATTGCGGCCAGCCTCTTCAATGCCGACACCATCTTGAGCCAACGCCTTGATATCCTTTGACTCAATTACACATTCGATACCCATCGTGTCGCACAAAGACTGAACCCACCTCGCATCGTCCTTGGCCTCATCGCGCAGATTATGATTGAGATGAACGGCGACAATCCGGCCATGGTTCTTCTGGGCGAGATAATGCAGCACAAGGAGGAGGGCGGTTGAATCAACGCCGCCGGAAAATCCAGTGACAACACATCTTTGGGTGAGATCGACATGGAGGTCGTCGGTAATGAATTTTTCGACGTGAAGGCAAAAATGCGCCCATCTGGGAGGCAGTTCCTGCAAGGACTGCGGGATATTGAGGGGCGTATCTGTCATATCAGATGGAAATTTCGAGCTCCTCGATGAATTGGTCGAGGTATTCGATCATGTGTTCGCGCTGTTTTGGAGTTGCATAGGACACGCATGAGCAACGGATTTTACTTGTGGCCCGGACCAAAAGCTCCAGCTTTATTTTGTTGTCTTCAAATTGTTTTATGCACTCAAGGGCCATGAAATGAGGACCGCAATCATCCGCGTGTTCAAGCTG